>DSBD01000042.1 GCA_011049365.1 Candidatus Vogelbacteria bacterium | reverse complement strand
TTTTAAAGTACTAGTTTTATTCTAACTAAAAAAATAAAAGATGGCAACCAAAAACGCGAAACCCGCCAATAAAGGCGGATCTCGCGCAAGACATCTACATTTTCTGAAGTCACCTTGCTCATAAAGAGCAAATAGCGCTCACATACGGACACACTAGCAAATTTTAAGTAAAAAGTCAAATATAACTATTCTATTTGTAACAAATCTTTAGTTATTTGTTTCTTAACTGCTTCTAGTTCAAGAGATTTTTCAGGAAAATCTAAAATGATTAAATCAATTTCTTTTAGCGATTCTTCCTTGTTTCCCGAAGCGTAAAGAGAGACCGCATAAGAAGTTCTAGCTTTATAATCATTAGGTTCCAATTCACTTCTTATTCTCCATAAATCACTTAATCTTTGATAATCTTTTATTTCAGCAAAGAAATTTATCCCTTTATCAATTATTTTAACTATACCAAAAGAATTATCTAAAACTTCCTCCATCAAAGCGATAGCTTCTTCCGACCGGCCGGCCAAATAAAGAGACAATACTAAGTCGGCCATTAATATCTGTTTGCGGGGAGATAATTCTAAAGCTTTCTCGAAAGAAGAAACTGATAAATCAAATTGTCTATAGTGACGATAGGCTAAACCTTGAATATGTAAAAATCTTATATTGCCCGGATGAAGGTTTATAAATTCTTCTAATCTATTCAGACTCGCCTGAGCAAAGTCGGTTCTGATATTTAGAGGAATATTCTCAGCTGTTGATAAAGAAAGACCATCTAAAACAAAATGTTCAGCCGCCTCCAAAGAGCCGAAAGTATTTAGGGAAAAAACTCGTTGATAATATTCTAAAGATTTTTGTGGCTGACTAGATAAATTAGTTTTAGCTTTTATAATTAATCTATTAGCTTCTAGGGGAAGATAAACAACTTGATAAAAAATAAAAACAGCAAAAATGGAAACAATACCAGCGGTGATAATTTGAAAAATTTCAGAAGTCTCAGAATCGGTGATTGGTTTATCTTTGCTTCGTGAACGACAATGAACAAAAGCCAACCAGGTAAAGAAAAATAAATAAGAAGTTAAATTATCAAAAACAAAAATATTTTGAAAAAAATAACCGGCCAATAAAGAAGTGAAAATGATTTTTTCGGTTTTGGAAAAATTTTTTGAAAACCACAAATATAGTAGTGATAAAAACCATAAAGATAGGAAAAGAAATAATCCCGAAAAACCTCCAGCAATCAACCAATCCAGAAAGACATTATGAGAACGGTCAAACCATTCTTCTTGGTCAGCCATTCTGGGGTCATAATATTTACCAAAAACTTTAGGGAAGTTTTCTTGACCCCAACCGAAAACCGGTCTTTCCTTAACTCCCTCCCAAGAAAATTGCCAAAGAATTAACCTTGACCTAGTGGTTGCATCAGACCAAGAGATGGTGGCTAGACGAGATAAGAATGGATTCTGACTTATGATTGGTGCTTCCCGATTTAACCAAAAACCTCCGGCTAATAATGAAATAACAACCAAAAAAATAACAAACAATTTTCTGACTGAAGCTTTATTGATAACAATCACCGACAAAAGACAAGCTAGGAAAATACTACCCACTAAGCCCAACTGGACTCCACGCGAACGAGTAAAAAGAATAACGATAAAATTAATTAAAATCAGAAGGCCGTAAATTAAACCGACAACCGGTTTTTCATAATCAGACCGATTTTCAAAAAATCGATAAAACCAAATCAGAAAACCAATAATTAAAATAGAAAATAATATAAAGATTCCCCGCCAAGAAGAAACAATAGATAATATTTCTGAAGCCTCCATTGAAACCTTTAACTGGGGAGGTATTAAAAAGTTATATTGCCAAAAAGTGCCTAGGATAAATAAAGTTAGAGCTATAGAAAAAGAAATGGCTAATTTTCTAAAATCAAAACGAGAAGATAATAGTTGCCAAGTTGCCAGCCAAATACCTATTAAAGATATAATTGCTAGATAAATCGCATTACCTAAAGTAGAATCTAGGCGGAAATTTATAATCAAAGAAGGATTAATTGATGAATAAATAACTAATTGTAAAATTCCCCATAAACAAACATAAAGATTAGCTCCTAAAAAAAGATTGAACCACCAATTCCAATCATCTTCTTCTTTAAAAACTGAAATTAAGATAAGAAAATAAGCCCCCAGATACAACATTGTTATCAGTCCCTCCATCCGCTCATAATTACTCCAAAAACTAACATAACTATCAGGCGCCAAAAATGAAGATATAGACAAAGATAATATAAAGAGACCAAGAAAAACTAAAAGCCAAGAAAAAGACGGCCGATATCTTTTATCTCTAATAGCTAATATTAGCCAGAGAGGAAAAATTATAGTTATTATAGAACGAAAAAAGAGAGCCTTACCAACAATATAAGGAAAAAACAAACCAGCCAAAACAATAATCAAAGTAAAAGGAACAGCTAATAAACCGAAAATTACTATCTTTTTTAACCAAAAATCTATATTTTCCATCAGATTATAACAATAAACAAAAAAATAAACTTAGTAAATACACTATTATTCATCAACTTCTAATATTTTTCTCAAAATCTCCTCTGATATTTCTTTTTTATCCTGCCTTTTTTTCTCTTCTTGTTTTTCTTCTGATTTGTCTTCTTTGACACCAATATCATTTTGGGGTGAACTAGCTTTATCAGCCTGCTTACTTTCAAACTTTTTTGATGGAGAAGTTGGAGTTTCAAAATTATTACTCTTAATTGTCGGAATTTTTTCTTTTCTCTCAGACATTATTTCTAATAAAGCATTTTTTAATTCCTGTCTTTTTTGAGGATCGCCAGCTTTTTTGTCAGCAGTTTTACTTAAGCTTTTTCCCTTCAAATCTTTTAATGACAAAGATTCTTTCCTTGATTCACTAAAAGAAGGTCTACTTGGTTGTCTAGTTTTTTTACTAGTGACCTCAGTATGACTAAATTTCTCTTTTATAGGTAGTTGGGCTGTCTCAGAAGTTTTATACCAATTCTTTATTAACTCTTCAACTTCCTGGCGAGATTTAGCATATTTTTTACGACATAAACTTATAATCTGCTCTTCAAATGATTCGCCCAAATTAACAATTGGTGGCAAAGTGACAGCCGAAAAAGGCGGAGAGCCAACGCCATCTATCATCATCGTCAAATATATTTGAGCAAAACCCAAATTAACCAAATCTTCTTTAGTAAAAGTGGGGAAAAATATTTTCTCTAATATTTCAGCATCAAATGGCCCAACCCGAAAAGTAACAATCGTTCCCACATTACCAAAAACAGCATTACTAACGGTCTCCGGCATCTGTTCAATATATTGATGAGCAATGGTTAAAGATAATTTATATTTTCTAGCTTCTGATAGAATATCAGCGAAAGAATCATTAACAAAAGATTGAAATTCATCAACGTAAAAATAAAAAGGAGGTAGATTTCTTAAAATACTATTACTGACATTGGCTCGTGACATAGCTGAAAGATAAATTTTGGTTATCATCATACCGCCTAAAAGAGAAGCATTTTGTTCCCCCACCTTTCCTTTGGATAAATTGATAATCAAAATTTTTTTCTCATCCATCAGTTGACGAACATCAAAAGTTGATTTTGGTTGACCAACAATATTACGAATTAAGGGATTAGAAGTAAATTGACCAATTTTATTCTTAATAGCATCGCCAGCTTCTTGCATATAACGTTCATTATATTTGGCAAATTCATCTAACCAAAAAGATCTGACCGTCGGATCACTAACGTTATCAACTACTTTCTCTCGATATTTTTTATCAGACAACATCCTATTAACACCCAAAAGTGTTGAATCAGGATATTCCAAAAGAGCTAAAATGGTATTACCTAAAATGTATTCCATTCTAGCTGACCAAACATCAGGCCAGATTTTTTTAAATGTTGACATTAGACCATTGGCCACCAAATGTCTTTCTTCCGGTCCAACATCTTCCATAACATTAAAAGCTATCGGCCAACCAAGGTCAAAAGGCGCAAAATAGACCACATCCTCTACTCTTTCTGGAGGAACAAAAGAAAGCATCGTCTCGGCTGATTTACCATGAGGGTCAATAAAACCCACCCCAGCACCATTTTTAATATCTTGGATAATCATATTCTCCAAAAGAGTGGATTTACCCATACCAGTTTTACCTATGACATAAATATGTCTATTGCGGTCCTCAGATTTTATTCCAAAGGGCTTCCGTTTACCTCTGAAATCAGTCTCCGCAAAATAATTAACACTACTATTGTCCATAATTATCAAGTATAACTTAATATAATTTCTTAAGCTAGGGTTTTTACTTAATTAATTTCCAAGGCGCTACGAGTATAAATATTGCGTGGATTCCAAAGCATAAAAGAATCAAGTCCTGAATCATAGACTGCTTTCTTTTGGTCTATTACCATTTGGGGAACATAAGTTATTGGATAATTAAAGTCTTGGAGCCAAGGACGAAGTTTTTGACTATCCTCCCCCATTAACTCTAGACGACTGATAGCTTCAGCCATTGAATATCTAACCACTTGATAAACATGGTGATTAGGATTAGATAATCCTCTAAAGCCAACCGGATAGTGAGATGGATAAACCATTGGTGCTATATAATCAAAATAAGAAACTGCTTTTTCTAAAATTTGCCCAATACCCAAATCATCAGTATTAACGGTTGTTAAACCAAAAAGGTCAGCCGAAGTAATATAACCAACTCTTTGAGATTCTTTTTTGATAAAAGCAAAAAAATCTTCTAAAACATCTGCTTGTCGACGAAGTAATATTTCCGGTGAATATAATATAGTTTTTATATTACCATCAGATGGAAAACGAATATAATCAAAATTTATTTCATCAAAACCACGTCTAAAAGATTCTTCAGCAATTAAAGAGACATAATGCCAAACTTCTTTTTTACTAGGATCCAGCCAAGCTAAATTTTTGTGATCGCGCCAAATATTACCTTGATAATCTTTAATAGCTAAATCAGGACGACGAATAGCTAGAAGTGGGTCTTGAAAAACCGATATCCGACCAATAACAAAAATATTTTTCTCTTTCAATTCACTTAAAAAAATATCCAAATCTTTAATTTTAGTCAAACCAGTATTATAAGCTTGTAATTCTTTAGTTTCAGGTAGAAAAGACAAATAACCACTATCATCTTTAATATCTATAACCAAAGCATTTAATTCGGTTTCTTCTACTAATTTAACTAAAGCTTGGCGACGATTGAGATTGCCGGCAGTATAGCCGGTCAAATAGATAGCTCGAAGCGGTTTAGGTATTTGTCTTTCTTTAAAATCATTACTTACCACTTCTAGATAATTATC
>DSBD01000003.1 GCA_011049365.1 Candidatus Vogelbacteria bacterium | reverse complement strand
GTAAGACAACTAGCTCTAGACTTCAAATTACCAACAGCTAGAAAAAAGGACAGTCAGGGAATATGTTTTATTGGACGAGTGGATATTGATGATTTTTTAGCCGATTTTTTGAAGCTTAAAAATGGTTCAGTTTTAGATAAAAATGGTAAAGTTATTGGAGAACATAAAGGAGCTGCAATTTATACTATAGGTCAAAGACATGGATTTGAAATTTATAAATCCACTAATAATCCTTATTATTGTATAGATAAAGATATTAAAAATAATACAATAACGGTTTCTCAAAATTTGAATGAAAATAGTCATAAAATTTTTATTTTAAAAGATGAAAATTGGATAACAATGAAACCTGAAGATAATAAAAAATATATTGCTCAAGTAAGGCACTTAGGAGAAAAAATACTTTGTCAGTTAAGTTATAAAAATAAAAATTATCAAGTTAAAGTATTTGAACCATTATCAGTTTCTACCGGCCAGTCTTTAGTTGTTTATGATAAAAATATATGTTTGGGGGGTGGAATAATTTCTTCTTTTTGTTAAAATTAGATTTTAAGTATGAAAACTGAAGAAATTAGAAAAAAATTTTTATCTTTTTTCCAAAAAAGAGGACATAAAATATTACCACCGGGGCCATTAGTGCCAGAGGGCGATTCTTCTGTTCTTTTTAATACGGCCGGAATGCAACCCTTAATCCCTTATTTTTTAGGTCGGGAACATCCTTTAGGTAAAAGATTAGTTAATTTCCAACCCTGTGTTAGAACGGTTGATATAGATGAAGTTGGTGATGCTACTCATTTGACCTTTTTTGAAATGATGGGTAATTGGTCCTTAGGTGATTATTTTAAAGAAGAGGCTATAAAATGGAGTTATGAATTACTAACTTCTCAAGAAGAAGGTTTTGGTTTAGATCCAGAAAGAATTTATGTTACCGTTTTTGCTGGTAAAGATAATATACCTAAGGACATCCAAGCTGCTGAAATTTGGAAGTCTCTAGGTGTTCCCGACCAAAGAATTTTTTATTTAGAAGAAAATTGGTGGAGTCCAGGAGATAATGGACCCTGTGGCCCTGATTCAGAAATGTTTTATGATTTAACTCCGGATGGCTTAAGTAACTTATCTCACCAAGATTTTATTAAAGCTGATCAAGAACAAAAGATAGTTGAGATTTGGAATGATGTTTTCATGGAATATGAACAAAAGAACGGGCAGATAGTCGGCCAACTTAAAAACAAAAATATAGATACCGGAGCTGGCTTAGAAAGGTTAGCAACTGTTCTTCAAGGAAAAAAGACTGTTTTCGATACTGATATTTTTAGTAATTTTTTTAACCTTTTGTCTTCTGACCAAAAAAACAAGAAGGAAAGTAAAATTTTAGCTGACCATTTAAGAGCTGTAATTTTCTTGATATCAGCTGGAGTTTTACCGTCAAATATAGATCGTGGTTATGTTTTAAGAAGACTTCTTCGTCGATCTATTAGAATTTTCTCTCTTTTGAATATTCATTTGAAAGAACAAGAAAAAATAATCGATGTTTTAATAAATGATGCTGGTAAGTTTTATCCGGAACTATTTTCAAATCGAAAATTAATTTTAGAAACTATTACCAATGAAAAAGATAAATTTTCTAAAACTTTAAATAAAGGTTTAAAGGAATTGGAAAGAGAAATTTCTAAATATAATAAACTTTCAGCTGAAGTTATTTTTAAATTAATTACCACTTATGGTTTTCCTTTAGAATTAGTAATTGAGGAAGCCGAGAGGAGAGATATTAAAATAGACTTACGAGAAGTAAATAATTTAATAACTAAACACAAAGAAATATCAAAAATTGGAAGTGAAAAGAAATTTAAAAGTGGTTTAGCTGATTCTTCAGACATGAGCGTCAAATATCATACAGCCACTCATCTTTTACATCAGGCTTTAAGAGAGGTTTTAGGCCCTCAAGCTATACAAAAAGGTTCTAATATTACCAGCGAAAGATTAAGGTTTGATTTTGCCTTTGGACGTAAATTAACTGATAATGAAAAAGAAGAGATAGAAAGAAGAGTAAATGAAAAAATAAAAGATAATTTACCAATTAATTCTATAAATATAAGTAAAAAAGAGGCAGAAGCTATGGGAGCTTTAGGTCTTTTTGATAGTAAGTATGGAGACATGGTTTCTGTTTATTATATCGGCTCTGACCTTTCGTCAGCTTATTCTAAAGAATTTTGCGCCGGCCCTCATGCAATAAAGACTGGGGAACTTGGTCGATTTAAGATAAAAAAGGAGGAGGCAGTTGCTTCTGGTATTAGGAGAATAAAAGCTGTTTTAGAATGAAAATTCTGTTATAATTAAAATATGTTCTTATCTCTATTTAAGAGGAAAGCAAAAGTGAAATATTCTGCGGTTATAAATATAGGCAGTAATATTATTTCTATTGCCTTAGTGGAGTATAACAATCAAAATAATAATTCTAAAATATTAGCTTATAATAAAAAAGAATTAGCTACCTTAAAGAATGGAGATTTTAATTTTTTTATTAAAAATTTTTTTAATGACTTAGAAAAAACGGTTAAGATAGTAAAAAAAGAGAATAATTATAACTTAGATAGAATAGATTGCTTTTTACCTTCTTTTTTGACTGTTTCTGAAAGCCATTTAACCTTAAATTCTAGTCAAGATGGGTTTTATGTCAATCGAAAAATTTTAGAAGATATATCTAAAAGGGTTGCAGAAAAAGTGTTATCTAGGGAACCACTTATTTTTCCTAATATTATAGGCGATCGGAATATTATTATTGAAAAGAAAATTACAGATATTAAAATTAATGGCTATAATCATCCCATATCTTTTAGAAAACAAAAGATAAACAAACTTGAACTATATCAATATCTCTCTTTATCATCACAGACATTAGTTAATAAAATAAAAGAGTTAGTAAAAGAGCTAGATAATAAAGCCCATATTTTTTTCCATACTTTTCCGCCGGTGATTTCTGCTGTTTTGCCCGATCTTTTAATTTCTTTCAAAAAAGGTTTTGTTGCTTTAGATATAACTGGTGGCACAACGGATTTATCATTTGTGAAAGATAATAATATTATAAACATCATATCACTACCAAAAGGTAAAGATTATTTAATAAAAGAATTATCAATAAAAACAGGATTATCAATTTTAGATACAATTTCTGAGTTAAGGTCACTCAAAGAAGGTCGTTTAGAGAAGAACCGAGCTAGTGAAATAAAAAAAATATGTTTAAATATTGGTCTAAATTGGTTAAATGATATTTATAGTGCTTTTGATTCGGCGATGGCAGATATGATAATCCCCGAAAAGATGGTATTGATTGGTAATGATATAGGTGATAAAATATTTATTGACTTCTTGGCCTTGGGTGATTTTAAAAAATATATATTAGGTGATAGTCAGCCGGAAATTATATTTATGGATAATAATTTCGGAGATGATTTTCTTGATAAAAATCCTTCTGTAAAAATAAAGGATATTCAAATACCTTTGGAAATTTATTTCATTAAAAAATTATTAAATTAAATTTATTTCATTAACAATTAAATTATGAGTGATATAATCAAAAGAAAAAAATTAAGTGATGTTTTGCCAAGAAAGACGAATAAGACGAGTTCCTCTTCGGATTTAAGAAAGGAATTAGAATATTTGAGTTCTAAAAGATCAATACCTAAAATTTTTCTCTGGTTTTTATTAATCGTTTTCATTATTTTTTTGATTTTAGCTGCCTCTACGGCTTTTACTAGAGTTCGACTTGATGTTTGGCCCAAAACCGCCATTATAAATATAGACCATACTTTTGAAGCAGTTAGAGAACCAACAGCTAATGGTCAGCAATTAATTTTTGGGATAGTTGAAAACATTATTTCCGAACGAAGAGAAATTAGCTCTTCTGGCGAAGAAGAAGTTTCTGAAAAAGCAATGGGAATAATTACTGTCTACAACAACTATGATCGTCAACCACAGATTTTGATAGCTAATACTAGATTTGAATCACCAGACGGAAAAATATATAGAATTAGAGAACAAATAACTGTTCCTGGTATGAAGGTTGTTGATGGTAAAGAACTTCCAGGTTCAATAGATACAAAAATTTTCGCTGAAGAACCCGGGGAGGAATATAATAAGTCCACTTCCAGTTTTACCATTCCTGGTTTTAAAGGTGGGCCCCGTTATGAGAAATTTTCAGCTGAGACCAAAACCCCCATCTCGGGTGGTTTTGTTGGTTTAAAAAAGATTGTCAATGATGAAGATTTAGAAAAAGCTCAAAAAGAAATTCAAGAAGAATTGGACAAAAACATCTTTAAACCCGCAGATTTAGCAATTCCGCCCAACTTCCTGCTTTTTCCAGAAGGAATTTTTGTTTCTTATGAATATTTAGAATTAGAAGACGAAGCAACGAGTGAGAAAGTTGTTTTAGAGGGTAGAAAGATAATGAGCGGAATAGTGTTTAATAAAGATGAATTTAGTTCTTTCCTGGCTGATAGATTCATACCAAATTACCAATTTGAACCTTTAAAAATTATTAATTGGTCGGAATTGAAATTTACTTTAGAAGATGAAAATTTTGAACCCAATAAATCTACTTCTTTGAAATTTAATTTAGAGGGTAGTCCACGCTTTATTTGGGAAATAGAAAAAGATAAGTTAAAAGAAGATTTAAGTGGCTTGTCAAAAAATCAATACCAAGATATAATAAGTGAATATACCTCTATTAGTCGCGTTAAGCCATCTTTCTTACCTCCTTGGATAGGTACTATCCCGGAGAATACTAGAAAGATAAGGATAAATATAATAGAGGAGTTATAGATAATTATTATAAATTACTTGACTTTTTAAATGATTGTTTGTTATTATACTAAAGGTGAGAAAAAATAATGGATAATAAAAAAATAAGCTCGTCAGACGCAGAGGGGCGAGGTGTTTGTGGTCTTGTCGTTGAGGCTTTGCCTAATACTTTATTTAAGGTCAAAATAGATGGAAAAGAAATACTGGCCTACCTCTCTGGTAAAATGAGACTTCATAGAATTAGGGTTATGGTTGGTGATAAAGTTGAGGTATTACTTGATTCTTATGGTGGAAAAGGGAGAATAATAAAAAGATTTTAATTATTATAAAATGAAGGTAAAATCAACAATTAAAAAAAGATGTCCCCGTTGTCAAATGGTAAAAAGAGGTGGCCATTTATATATTATTTGTAAGGACAAACCTCGCCATAAGCAAAAACAAGCCTAAGATAAATATTATGCGTATAGCTGGAATCAACATACCAGATGAAAAGAGATTAGAGATAGGTTTGACCGAAATTTTCGGTATTGGTCGACCTTTAGCTCAAAAAATATTGAAAG
>DSBD01000069.1 GCA_011049365.1 Candidatus Vogelbacteria bacterium | reverse complement strand
CCGCTGGAGAACATCGACTATATGGATATTCCATAAATTGTAATCGTTTCTGATTTCGCTTCTTGCTGACCGAAAGCAACAATAGCGGAATCACCCAACCGGGCGCGGAGTTTTTATAGCTTCCGCGCCCTTTCTATTTTAAGGGTTTACTAATTGAGGTTGACATAATCGGGTAAATGTAATAGTCCTTTAATTAGAAGTTTTTTGAGAAAGTAATAAAAAAACGACGGTAATGAACTCAACAACAGAAAAAAACAACAGAAAAGGAGATAGATTATGGTTATGGTATTTTTGTTGGCAACGGCGGGAATGACCTTGTTAGGTCCCGCCGAGGTTATTGTTGGTGAGGCACCTGTTATAGACGGGGCATCACCCGAGGCACAAACGGTGCTAACCGGAGATGCTTTCTCTTTTTCCGTAGAGGCGACTGGTGACTCTGAATTGAGTTATCAATGGCTTCATAACGGAGAGGAGTTGAGTGGAGAGACAAACCCCTCACTCTTTATTGAATTGGCAACTTTGAGTGATGCCGGCGATTATATCTGTCGGGTTACTTCAGGGTTGGGCTGTTCCGCTGATTCTCTCAAAGGGATATTGTCGGTGGACCAGAGATTGTTGTTCACACAACATCCCTCAAATGCCAATAAAACAGTTGGGGAATCTTTGATTCTACAGGCTGAGGCAATTGGTGTAGGGGGTATCAGCTACACTTGGGAGAAGGATGGGGAATTAGTCCCCGGGGCGACTAGTAGAATTCTCTACATAGAGTCGCTTGTCCTTGAAGATGCCGGCAGTTATGTTTGTCTTGCGACGGATAGTCGCGTGCCACCTCAAGAGGCGAGTAGTAATTCGGCGATTGTTACGGTTTATGAACCTAGTGAGTCGCCGGCAATATTCACTCTATCTTATGATGAAGAGGGTGAGGAGTTGGCTGTTGTGTTTAATAATAATGGCGCAACACTGGATGGCATAACCGTAAGCTCCTTACCGGAAGAGACAACTTGGGAAGATGTTGTGTCGCTAGGTATTCGTTTTATCGACCAAGACGAGGTGGAAGTCTTTGAGGGCTACCCCCTGACGATTACCGAAAATCAGGACACTGATGAACTGATTTTTATCGGCGTCGGTGAAGATTGGGATGGCAATCCGAGTCAGACGAATCTCGCTGAGTTTGATGGTCGCATTCTCCCGTGGTTTGAGGTTAGCACTGACCCGGGAAAATATTACTTCGTCAACGCCGGTGTAGTGGTGGTGGAGCTTGACGGTGATGAGTTGGATGTTTCCACCTTCTTCTACCTTCTTTCTCTGCCGTAGTTTTTACTTGGTCTTTATTTTAGACGGTCCGGCTTTTTAGCTTGACCGTCTTTACTTTTTTATTTAAGATTGTATGCTTGACATTTTTTGTAAAATAGGGCAGTTTTAAATGATAGCTTACAATTAAGTTAAGCAATAATTTAATATTTAACGAAAAATTATGAATAAAATAAGGATCTTTGGGATTTCAACTATAATTTTTGCGAGTTTCGCTTTAGTTTTTGGTCCTTTTAATAATGTTCAGGCAGCAGCCTTAGAGGTACCAGCATTAAATTATTATCAAATGAGTTTCGTTGGTACTAATGATAATCCGAGTGCTACGATTGATTCTAGTGGAAATGTTTATGTCACTTATGAACGCGATGGTTCCATCTATTTTAAAATGAATCGTGGTTATGAAGAATTGGTAGCAAATGGTCATAGCCCTTCATTGGCGGTAGATTCTTCAGGTGATGTTCATATTGTTTATCTTTCCGGCAATAATGTTATGTATGCTGTTTTAATTGATGGCGTTTGGGAAAATTCAATCGTCGCTTCCGGCGACTTTGCCACGATTGATGTTGCCTCAGGTGGTGAGGTTCATATTGCTTATTCCTCAGTTTCCGGTGGTTATAGTAGCATATATCATGCTGTTGGTGGTGTTAATGGTTTTACTAATACTATAATTAAGCAAGGGGAATTAGAAGAAGATGTCTTAGAAAAAAATTATATTAAGCCGAATATAAAGGTGGATAATAATGGAAATTATCATATTGCTTTTATTTATACTAATAATGCCGGCGATGGCGAAAGTTATATAGAGATTAAAACTGATGGTATAGACGGTGATTCTAATTCAGGTGTTTTTTCAGCTAATTTAGTAACGTTAGGAAAAAATAGTTTGAGTTTGGATAATTCCGGTAATGCTCATATTGTTTTTTATCAAGATGCGTCACTTTTAGGACCTTCAAAAATTATGTATGCCAAAGTTACCAATACTGCCAGTTGGGAAGAAGATACGGTAGTTACCGGCGGCGGTTCACAACCGGCGATATTTGTTGACGGTTCAGATATCGGTATTGTTTATAGGTCAAGTGATAATGTTGTCTATAGAGATTATTCAGGTGGTTCAAGTGTTCAAACGGTTGATAGTGGTAGTTCTAATCCAGTTTTGTTACAAGGCAGTATTTATGTCTACTATCAAAAAGCTGGACAAATTTGGTTGGCGACAGACCGGGAGATTTTGGACACCGAACCTCCGGTTGTTTCCGGTGTGGAAGATGGAGGTTTGTATAATGATTCACGGATAATAACTTTCAGTGATAATGCCTCAATTCCTACAGCGACATTAAATGGAGAACCTTTTTTCTCCGGAGATGAGGTTAGTGATGATGGTGATTATGTTTTGGAGGTAGTGGATGAGTGTGATAATCAGGTTGTGATTAATTTTTCAATTGATACTAATCCGCCTTTCATAAACGGGGTAGAAGACGGAGAAACTTATTCTTCGCCGGTAACTATTACTTTCGGTGATGATGAGGGTGAAGTTACTTATTCTTTAACCGGCCCATCAGATGTAGATTTTAAATCTGGAGATACTTTGAGTACTAATGGCTTCTGGACTTTATCAGTTGATGATTTGGCCGGTAATAACACTACGGTTAATTTTACTATTAATATCATAACCAGGCGTTCTGGTGGTGGCGGAGGTACTGTTATTATTCCCATTGAACTTGAACTTGGAGATATAAATGGTGATGGTAAGGTTGATGAGTATGATTTTGCCATAATGATGTCGCAATGGGGACAAACCGGAGATAATCTGTCTGCTGACTTAAATAATGATGGTAAGGTTGATGAATATGATTTTGCCATATTAATGGCTAATTGGGGATTATAAGTTTTAAAAGAAGAAGTAAATAAAATCTTAATATAAAAACAATATGAAAAAAATAATTTTGTATTCCATAGTAGTAGTAATTGGTGTTGTCGCTTTAGGACAAGTGGCTTTGGCTACCACTGTTTCAGTTCATCCAGCAACGGATAATAAAGTTGTTGGGACGGATTTTAATGTAACCGTTAATTTAAAGCCTGAAGGTGAAAAGATTTGTGTTATAAAGGGCTCCATAAACTTTAACAACTTAAATTGTAAAAATATTGTTGTTAATTCAGACTTAATGTCTCAAACTGCACCAAGTTGTCTAAATCCTAAATTTGTCTTAGGGATTCCTGGTTGCACCTTGAATGATAAAAACTTATTAACAGTTTCTGTGGCCGGTATAAGTGGTGGTCAAGCTAAATTGTCCTTAATTAATGTAGAGACTATTGGGGCAGGAATGACTGTTGTTTCTAGTGTTATTGATGGTCTATACAATATCACTGCAGTAGTAGAACAGCCGGTTGAAAGCCCTACCACAACCACAGAGCCGGTTTCTCAAATAGCGCCAGATTATGTAAGAGAAACAGAGGAAACTGATTCTATTACTGAAGCGGATGATTTAATTGAAGATAAAATTATATTGGAAGGTGATGGTTTGTTGGTAGATATTGATGGAAAAACTGATCTAGCGCTAGTTCCTTCAGGTTATCAGTTATTGGTTTCTATTATCCTTCTAATTTTGTTTGGCTACCTAATATACTATTATATAAACAAAAAGAGAAAATAATTACTCCGGGTTGTTTATTACCGAGCCGAGGAGCTAATATATGCAAAGCATATAACCTGCGTCGCTTGGAAATTAAAAAGAACATCTTCTTTTTAATTTCTCTCGTTTTCCTCGGTTATAGTCCAATACCGCGTAAGCCCCTCACCTGGGATATAAATTTAGTCTCTTATTTTATTTAACCACAATAGCGTAAATAGAAGTGCCAAGTGAGGGGGAAGCGAGCTCCTTCATTACCTCGGGGTTTGTCCCAAGGTACTATATTTAAAAAATTTATATTATAATTTAACTTAAATGTCTGTTAAGAAAAAAATTATTATAGTTAATGACAAGATGCAGAAAAATTATCGTTATATTTTATCTGAATCATCAGGACGTAATTTCGCATCTGATTTTAAGCCGGATTTAACCCCAGCTGAAATGTTAAAATTGGGAATTTTTGGTGGAAAATATATGACTGATTGTCAGAAAGAATTTCCAGCTTTTTGGTTTAAGGGAGTTAATCTTAGTCCTAAATTTCATAATCCAGAGTTAAATTTTTTTAAAGTTTTATCAGGACAGAGTTTGAATACTTGGCGACAAAAAGGTTGGATATATGACGAAGACCCTCGTGGCTGGTTTCAATGGTATTGCCGTTATTATTTAGGTCGGCGGATACCCGAAGAGGATGAGAGACAAATAAAAAGATGGAAAGCTTTTAGTCGTCACTTGGCTCAATTGAGAAGAAATTGTCGCCGGGGTGATTTTTCTTGTCGCCCTCGCCAAAGACAAGCCCTTCTGCAATGGGCTTATGATAGTAGAAAACTTTAATCTCTGAATAATATTTGTTAAGATGTTCTTATGAATAATAAAGGTGATATAGTTGTTTTTTTGTTAATCACGCTTTCTTTAACAAGTGGTTTTTATTCTTTAATGAATTATAATTTTTGGGAAAAAAGTTTTACTTCGTTTTCTGAGAATATTATTAAAGAAGAAATTTTAAATAATAAAGATAAATCTTTAATTACAGAGCAAGATAATAGCGAAATATCTAAAGACCAAGAAACCATTTCAACGAATAAAGAAAAAGATAATCAAACCATTCCCACAATGCCTAGTAAAGTTGTTTGTTATAACAGTAATTGCTTTCAAGAAAGATTTCTATCTTGTTTGCCGGCCGAATTCACCATCAGGGATGATTTAGCTGAGAATAGATTAGAAATAATTGGTTTAGAAAATGGAAAATGTCAGATAAGTTTCAAATATCTAGATAATCCTTTTAGGAGTTTAGTTGGCCAAGAAATGTTTTGTTTTTTAGATAATAGAAAAAATTTTGAAGATGAACTGGAAAGGGCTTTTGAATTATTATTTATAGGTAATGATATTTGTCGAGGAGATTTAGTTGAATTTTTAACTAATCCATTAAGTTATCAATAAAGTATATTTATTATGAATTACAAAAT
>DSBD01000054.1 GCA_011049365.1 Candidatus Vogelbacteria bacterium | reverse complement strand
GTCCAGTAGTTTTTTATTATAACCGATACTATTTTTTTCATCTTTAAATAACTCTTTAAAATTTTCTAATGGATGACCGGAAATATATAATCCCAGTAATTCTTTCTCCCAAGCTAATTTGTCATTTTTACTAGCTAAAGGAGCTTTATTAAGACGAAATGAAGGTAGGGAAGAGTCGTCACTTAAACCATTGAAGAGTGATTCTTGTTGATTATTTTTTGATTGTTCACGATTATAGCTAAGAGCTTTTTCAATATTGGCTAATAGAATTCCACGGTCAATTTTCAAACTATCAAAAGTGCCGGTTTTTATAAGAGCCTCTAGTGATTTATGATTTAAGTTTTTATGAACAATTCTTTCCAAAAATGAAGCAAAATCTTTAAAATGTCCATTAGCTTTTCTTTCATTAACTATGGCATCAGCAATATCTTTACCTAAATTTTTTATAGTATATAAACCAAAACGAATTTTATCTCTTTTTCCTTGAGGGGATTTTATAACAGTGAAATCACCGAAACTTTCATTAATATCTGGCGGCAATACTTCCAGATTAAGTCTTCGACAATCTTCCACAACCATAGCTATTTTTTCGGTGTCGCCAGCTTCGGCTGATAGAATAGCTGTCATAAATTCGCTGGTATAATTGGCTTTCATATAGGCGGTTTGATAAGCTACTCGACCATAAGAGGCGGCATGAGCTTTATTAAAGCCATAAGAGGCAAAAGGCTCAATCCAGGTCCATAAATCCTCAGCTTTTTTTCTGGGCCAGTTTGAATTATCAACACAACCTTGAATAAATTTCTCTTTTTGAGCCGCCATTTCGGCCGGTATTTTTTTACCGACAGCTTTACGGAACTTATCCACTTCAAGCCAAGAATAGCCGGCTAAATCATGAGCCATTATTAAAAGGTCATCCTGATAGACCAAAACACCATAGGTGGTAGCTAATATTTTTTCTAAAATTGGGTCGAGATATTTTATCAAGCGGGGATTTTTCTTACGGGCAATATAGTCCGGTATGAATTGCATTGGTCCAGGGCGATAAAGGGCTACCATAGCATTTATATCATTGACGCTGGTTGGTTGGAGTTCTTTTAACCACCTGGTCATACCAGAGCCGGATAATTGAAAGAGACCCATTGTCTCTCCTTGGGAAAGCATCTCAAAAGACTTTTTATCATCTAAAGGAATTTTTTCAATATCTATTTTTTTTCCACGAGTTTTTTCAACTAAACGAATAGAGTTTTCTAAAATAGCCAAATTTCTTAGACCCAAAAAATCAAATTTAGTTAAACCAATGCCATCTTCGCCAATAGAATACATATCATATTGACTTATAATTCCTTCACCTTTAGGGTCTTTTTGTAAGGGAGTATATTCATTTAAATCTTTAGGACTAATAACCACTCCGGCGGCATGGACTGAAATATGTCTAGCACAACCTTCTATTTTTTGAGCTAAATCTATAATTTTTTTAGTATCTTTTTCTTTATCATAAGCTTCTTTTAATTCCGGCACTATATTCAAGGCCCTCTTAATAGTTATTGGTTGTCCTTGGCTACCTAAAGGAATCATTTTTGATAAGCGGTCACCGGTGGTATAAGGATAACCTAAAGCTCTAGTAACATCACGAACAGCTCCGCGAGCCATCATGGTACCAAAAGTTCCTATTTGGGCCACTTTATTTTGACCATATTTATTTTTGGTATACTCTATAATTTCATCTCGGCGATTATCGGCAAAGTCCATATCAATATCAGGCGCTGACGGTCTTTCTGGATTTAAAAATCTTTCAAAGGGTATTTTAAATTTTAAAGGATCAACTTTGGTGATATCTAGAGAATAAGTTACTAAAGAACCAGCTACTGAACCACGAATATTATAATAAATACCATTTTTTCGGGCATAACGGATTAAATCTTCCACAATCAAAAAATAAGAAGCATAACCTTTCATTTTGATTATGTCCAATTCGTAATTAAGTCTATTTAAAGCTTCAGGGTCTTTAGCTAAACTTTTTTTTTCAAGACCATCTAGGGCTAAGCGGGCTAAAACTTGGTCGGCCGTTTCTTTTTTGGGTAAGGAAAAATTAGGAAAGATAAATTCACCGATAGTAATTTTCACTTGGCAACGTTCGGCTATTTTTAAAGTATTAGTTACTGCTTCGGGAGTTTCGGTAAAATATTTCTTGGCTTCTTCAGGACTTATAAAAGAAAAATCAGCTTTCCAATTATCATAACGGCTTTCTTGAATATTAGTATTGGTTTGAATGGCGACTAGAGTCTTATGAGCCTCGGCGTCTTCGCGATTAAGGTAATGAGAGTCATAAGTGCCGACTAAGGGTATGTTTGTCTCTTTAGCTAATTCTATTGTCATCTTACGAACTCGGTCTTGACCTTCAATTTCCGGATGGGGCATTATTTCTAAAAAATAATTATCTTGGCCAAAGATTTCTTGATATTGGCTAGCTATTTTTATAGCTTCTTCTTGGTCGTTATTATACAAAGCTTGAGCTATTTCACTTCCCAGACAACCCGATAGGCAAATTATTCCTTTATTATATTTAGCTAAAGTTTCTCTATCTAAACGTGGTTTATAATAAAAACCTTCTAAATGAGAAATGGAAACCAACTTCATTAAATTGTGATAACCCTCTTCATTTTCAGCCAAGAGGGTTAGATGATATCTTTTGGCATCAATATGGGCTTCTTTGTCTTTTAAACTTCTAGGGGCGATATAGACTTCAACTCCGATAATTGGTTTTATATTTTTAGCGGTGGCTTTTTTGTAAAATTCTATTGCCCCATACATATTACCATGGTCGGTAATGGCTAAAGCCGGCATTTCATATTCTAAGGCTTTATCAATCAAGTCATCAATTTTTGATAAGCCATCAAGGAGAGAATAATGGCTAT
Organism: Candidatus Vogelbacteria bacterium; assembly: GCA_011049365.1. Taxonomy (GTDB): domain Bacteria; phylum Patescibacteriota; class Minisyncoccia; order Phycocordibacterales; family XYD1-FULL-46-19; genus DSBD01. The sequence goes on along the minus strand of DSBD01000054.1, from coordinate 2,533 downwards.
GGGTGTGAAGATGGACGAAACTCATTGTCTGCTATTATAGCAGATTTTTAGTTTTGAAAAGAATAATTGACTATTTTAAATATCTATGGCAGTTAGTAAGATAGAGGTGTAAAAACAACAAAAGGAGGAAAAACTATGAGCTTGCCAGAGGTTTTGAAAAAAGAAATATTTACTCAGGAAGACATTTTTTCTTACAAGAAGTAGATGTTATAGAGCTTCGTTTTCTGGCCAAAAGACAAGGATGGAAACCTTTGTTTTTGGAAGTGATTGATCGTATTCCAGATGACAATATCTGTCGAAAAATCTTCGACTTTTTGTTCTAATTTATTACCGGCTCTTTGAGGGGCCGGTTTTGCTTTTGAATTAAAGAGCCATATTCTTGATTTTACTAATGATTAGTGGCAGTAATTATTAGTAATAAGGTCTTCGAAATAAGGTTAAAAACAAAGAAGGAGTAAAGAAATGAAAAGAATATTCTTACTACTGTTAATTTGCTGTCCGGTTATCAATGCTTGGTCAGCTGGTTTGAATCGGACTGGTGGATTGGGTCCGCGAGCTGGAGCCATGAGTGGCGCCTATACCGCCATCGCTGACGATATTTCGGTTTTCTACTACAATCCGGCCGGCTTGGTGAATTTCACCGAACCCTATGCTGAATTAGGGACTGAATTGATTATTCCGCGCTTTAGTTATGAAAGAAACAATCGGAAGATAAGATCAGCCGATGTCTATCATCCCTCACCTTTAGGTGGCTATATCAGGCCACTGAATGACGACTTGGTTTTTGGTTTGGGGATATATTCTCCTTATGGTCTCGGGTCGTCTTTTGAAAGTAATCGTTTCCAAAGATGGCGCGATACTGAAACCATGTTGGGAGTGGTCAATATCTCTCAAGCTATTGCTTGGCGTTTGAATGATAAGTTGTCCTTGGGAGCATCTTTAGATATTGGTTATGGCCAGTTTGTCTATCGGGCGCCTTTGGAAATTTTCGGTCGACCGTCAGTCATCTATGCTGATAATAAAGCTGATGGTTTTGGTATCGGTGGCAGTCTTGGTCTTTTATTTCAAGATGAGAGCTGGAGTTTTGGTCTTAAAGCCACCTCACCTTTGAAGGTAAAACTGGAGGGACGGTCAGAGTTGAGCGTTGGACCAATAACCTTTAGAGATCGCCTAGAGACTGAATTTACTTTCCCTGGCCGTTTCTCTTTTGGTCTAGCTTGGAGCCCTAATGAAAAGCTGACTTTGGCTTTTGATACCAAGTATACTTTCTACCGACCGGCGAATAAAGAGATGACTTTATCATTTCGCAGTTTGCCGATTAGTAAAAGCGAAAAACTGGCTTGGAAGAATGCTTTAGGTTTTCATTGGGGCTTGGCTTATCAAGCGACCGAGCATCTGACTTTCAGAACCGGTTTCGGTTGGTTGGCGGAAGTGATACCGGATGAAACGGTTAGTACTTTGATGACCGATGTAGCCGGTTGGGACATCTCGGCTGGAATGGAATATCATCGAAATGATTTTTCGCTTCTTGTCTCCGCTCTCTGGGGCTTTGGTGATAGGGAAGTGAAGACTTTTACTCGGCGAGAAAAATACCAAGCCGATGTTTTTGTCTTCTCCCTATCCGGCAGTTATCGATTTTAACCTTGTTTTTTTATTGCCGTCGGGTGTTAACTCACCCGACGGTTTTTCTTTAATTGAAAAACCACCAGCTTTAGCTAGTGTGGGCGTTTAAAGGCGTAGCCCTTGGCAAAATCACCTTAGGTCGATATTAACAACCTAAAGTGATTTTACTTGTGAACCGCAAATTATACCAATTGACGCACACCACTTGGCTCTGCGATTACCACATTGTATTTTGTCCTCAATACCGCGGTAAAGTACTGGGTGATACTTTCATTAAAACTGAATTGAAGCGATGATTCAAGTTTATTGCAAAATGGAAACAGTGTCAGATTCATGCATGGCACATAGAAGATGAACATGTCCATCTCTATATTTCAATTCCTCCTAAATACTCCGTCTTCTCCAGCATCCAAATCCTGAAAGGCAAAACCAGCTCTTGGCTCAAGAAAAAACAAAGAAATTTCCCAAGGATGCACTCTGAGGCAGGGGCTACTATGTCTCAGCTATCGGATTGAACGAACATCAGCTTAAAAACTACATCACTTATTAACAGCGCAACCAAATCGAGATGCCAAAGCTGTTCTAGTTCCCAAAGAGGACAAGATAGAAACCACCAGCGACTAGCTGGTGGTTTTCATTTAAAACATTGACATAATGGTTATAATTTGCTATTATTTATTCAATTTAGGTTTAGGTCTTTGATAAAGCAATAGTTACAACCGAAAAGGAGAATTGCTATGGTCACGAAACATTCTAGCGTTTCTCCTTGGAGGAGAGCGCAAAAAGCGACAAAGATTCATCTGCGGAGGATCTTTGTTGAGGTGGTCAATTTTTTGTTCAATCACGATTGGCTGTTTTGGCTGATTGGGTTACTGAACGGAAGATTCGGCTTTTTGGAATCTATTTTCCT
>DSBD01000040.1 GCA_011049365.1 Candidatus Vogelbacteria bacterium | reverse complement strand
GAGGATTGTTTGTTGGTGAAAATTGAGGGGGAATAAAAATAAATCTTAATATTTCTAAGTTTCCTTATTTTAGTGCAGGTTTGAAAATATCTGTACCTAAACCTGAAGAGGTTTATAAGACATTATCCAGAGAAGTTTCTTATATAGGAGCTATTGAGATATATATGGGTGAAGCAGACACAGAGATTACTGGTATTTCTGAAGAAGATATTAATTTTATTATTTATGTTCCACTGAAATCAGAATTAGCTCCAGGTACAAAATTAGAGGTGTTTTTAAGAGGGGAAAGTTATGGCGTTTGGAGAAGACAATCAGAGTATCCCGATGTTGTAGTGGATGATAGTGGTTTGATTGCCTTTTTTAAACCTAAAATTGATCCGGCTGGATTGTTTATAGTTCTTCAGCCAGGTGATGTTCCTGTTCTTCATATTGATATGGATAGAATTTTTGATCAAATATATTAATAGATTTAGAATTGAAATAACGCCTATTCCTAATTTAAATTCAGATAATCAAAATAAATTAATAAACTAAACAGGTTTGAACATCGTCCCAAGTTTGGAGCAATTGATCTGTACCCCAAATCTAGGACACAAATTTTCTAGTTATTAGGTCAATGTTAATATAGAGAAATATGAAGAAATCACATAAAGTCTCCTTAAATATGAAGAAGTAAAAATTGGACTATTTTTGAAATCTGTGTTACTATTAACATTAGGTAAAAAAGAGTGTTCTTTGTCATAATCAACCAAGAGAAAGGAATATTTTACAATGTTTAAGCTTACTATTGATTTGCGTGTTACCTCAGCTTGTGATATGTGTTGCAACTTTTGCCATGGTGCACCTAAGGGTTTGGAAGATTCCTCAATTGAAATAATTGAGGTGGTGATTAAGAAATTAAAGGAGGCTGGAGTTGGTCGGATTGTAATTTCTGGTGGCGAACCGTTGATGAGGCAAGATACCCCGGAGATAATCTTACTCGCTAAGAGTATAGGTTTCGACGTCTATCTTTCGACCAACGGGTATCGTTTTGATAGGTATCACGAGTTTAGTCATCTGATTGACTGGATTGGTATCCCTCTCGATGGATCAACTACTACAGTCAATCTGGAAATGAGTCGAGGGGTTAGGCTTTTTACTAGTACTTCCTCAATACTCTCGTTTTTCCACACGAACAAGCCGGCGCACGGAGTGAAGGTTGGAACAGTTGTGTCTGCTATCAATATTGCTGATATATTAAATATTGGCAACTTACTCTTTGAGAGTAGTCGGTTATATCCGCCCGATGTTTGGCGGCTTTATGACTTTGTTCCTCGAGGAAAAGGATTTACTAGTCAACATTCTCACTCAGTCACCCCTCAACAATTTACCGAAGTGTCTCAAGCGGCAATTGCGCGGTTTGGTGAACGAGTGTCGCCGTTATCGAACGAAGACCACGACAACTCGTATTATTTTGTAAACCCAGACATGTCGCTCGTTACAGCTTGCGGAAACACGTTTCCTTATCTTTGCGACCTCAAAACAGTAAGTGTGAAAGAGTTGTCTCGCCTGTTCGAAACAACCAAGATCACTAAAAAGAAAAGCAGAAGGAATCGACAATGGATAAATCGATGATAGAACATCAACCACCTTTCCTCATTACCAGACCTTCCGGTCTTCCTTTTCAGGAGGAAATCTTGGAAGATCTGACTCGGGCCAAGTTGACAGTGGTGACTGAGTTAATGATCTATGACTGGAAAACTTTTGCCCGGAAACTCTACTACGACAAGTTTGGCGATAGAGAAGCAGGTGTTGGTCTTCAGTCGGGAGCTGAAGCTTGGCTTGATGGAACGGCAATTCTTTTTGGTAATCGTGCCAAGGTTCTTCTTTTTGAGCAAGAAAAGAAAATACTTTCACCACCAGAAAGTTCGGCGCTTCTCAATAAGCTACTTTGTTTTAAGTTTGCTTTTAGGGCAAAAAAGAAGCAAGACAAAGAAAGGATCATAGTTACTTGTAAGCGTGATGAGGTTTACTATCGGGTCTTTTTTGACTACATCCACACTACTGATCCTGATATTGGTCGGTTGCAACAGGAGTGGTCTTGGTTGCTTCAGGAGGCTAAACTTGCCTTTCATGTTTAGGCGCCATCTTTAGGTGGCGCCTTTTGTTTACCTAAATATTTTGTTAAGATATAAAATATGAATAAAGAAATAGAAATAAAAGTAATTCTTAAAAACAAAAAAAAAGTCCTGCTCTTTCTTAATAAAAACGCTAAGAAAATTGAAAAAAAAGAACAGAAAGATAGCTATTTTATTTTACCCGACAACAACTTCTTCAAAGAAAATCCGGTCAGACGTTATTTGCGCGTTCGTTCTCAAGAAAAATCAGGATCGTTAGATTATCATTTTTGTCATTTAGATGAAAACGGTAAGCTCCTGTGGACTGATGAATACAAGACGAGAATTGAAGATTCTAAAATGATGATTAAGATATTTGAAAATCTGGGTCTGGTCAATTATATAGAAGTTAATAAAAAAAGATTGGTCTACAGCTATAATGGATTTCAAATTTCTATTGATGAAGTAAAAGGTTTGGGGACTTTTATTGAGGTGGAATTTTCAACAATGGAAAAGCTAAATAAAACTAAAAGTAAGCTTATTAAGGATAAATGCTGGACTATTTTATCTGAAATAGGGGCTGATTGGATTGATGCCCCAAATTTAGGTTACCCAGATCTACTTATTGCTTCACAAGGAAACTTCGTAGCTTGAGTATATATAACCAAGAACCCAAACAGCTACCCACTAAAGAGAAAACAATAAAATTAATAGGCAGGGGATATTTACCGATAATACGACGAACAATTTTTCCTAAAGAGTATAAAGGGTGCCCATAAAGTGCCCATCGCAAACTTCGCCAGTCTTTTTGGGTGTAAAATATGTGCATATGAAGAGCGGTATCTCCAATACCGTATAAAAATAATTTTCTTTTTAATTCCAAACTTGTGATTGGGTGTTTATGTAAAACGTGTATTTCTGGGTCGTACTCAACATCATAGCCTTCTTTAATGACTCGGTATCCAATTTCTATTGATTCACCATGACCAATAAGACCACCTGGGCCAAGTAATTCACAGTATGGACCCGTAACGTCCATAACAGATTTAGGTATGGCACAATTTGCTCCAGCACAAAACTGAGTTAAGGGCCAAATTTTTTTTGAATAGCGTAGTTGATTATTTGTCCAATATTTACGAATCTTTCCTTTGCTTAATCCACCTTTATTTTCCCAAAGCCTTTGGATATCATTTGTCATGTCTATAGCCACAACATCGCCCGATAGGTAACCGAGAGTTGGATTGTTTTCAAACTTATTTATAAATTTATTGGCCCAATTTATATCGTCAATAACGACATCGTCATCAGTAAAGATAAGATAACGTCCGCATGAATGTTCAATACCCAAGTTTTGAGATTTAGATTTACCTTTTATTGGTTGAATTAAGTAGATGGCGCCAAACTTTTCACAAATGTTTTTGGTTGGACTGTTGCCACTAGTGTTATCAATGATAATAACTTCAATATCTTTACGATTAAGATGGCCAGTCTCTTTCAAACTGTTTAAAAAGGTATTTAAACTATAAGCTCGATATTTGGTGGCGACGATAATTGAAGCAATTATTCTATTTTTCATATCTTTGCCCATTGATGTATAAGACATCTGCTAAACTACTTGTAAAAGATTGCTGGGCTTCTTCTGGTGTATCGACCACTACCTCGCCAGATATATTAAAAGAGGAATTCATAAGAACAGGGTAACCTGTTTGCTTTCCAATTTCTGTTAAAATTGCATGCAAATCAGGATTATCTTCTTTTTTTAATGTTTGGAGTCGACTAGTTCCGTCAAAATGGGTAATTGCGGGCAATTTAACTTTAACACTTTCCTTAATTAAAGGAGCAAAAGTCATGAAAGATGATGGAATCGCTTTTTCGGAAAATTTAGGCAAAAATTCTTCAGTTAAAATAGCAGCCACCGGCCTAAAAGGTTGTCTTTTCTTTACTAATTCACTTAATTTTTTCCGCATTTCTATGGAATCGGCTAAACCTAAGAAGCTTCTGTGACCCAAGGCCCTGGCTCCAATTTCACTAGGCCCTTGATACCAAGCGATAATCTTGTGATCAGTTAGGTCTTTTGTAATCATTGAAATTAATTTCTCGTTGTTTTTTATCTCCCCAAAACTTCTGCCAAGATATGGATATTGGCATTTAATATGAGGAAAATGGTAGAGTAATGCTCCAAGTGATTGCCCACTATCTCCAGATACTGGCGAAATGTAAACATTTTTGAACCAACCTTTGTTTACAATTTCAGTATTAAGGATAATATTAAGGGCACAACCTCCAACGAGACAAATGTTTTCGGCCACATCTTTATATTCTGATATTTTTTTTAGAAATTCTGTGCACCAGATATTTTGCGCAGTATAAGCTAAGTCACAGCGACGTTGATCTAACCAGATATTATCAAAATTATTGGAAATATTCAGAATTTTATGTAAATGATCGCAACCATTTACGTGTAGCTTGTTAATTTCCGTTCTGTTTCTTATTATCAAATCATAGATTTCTTGAGAAAATTTTCCTAAAGCTGCCAAGCCCATCGTTTGTCCTGGGTAAGTATCATGGGCTCTTATAAAATCAGGGTTAACGACTATCTGCGTAATCGTCCCATAAAATTTTCCAGTTAGGATTGTGTTGTCTAAATCAACCAAAAAATTTATATTATTACCTTTTTTTAGATAAAATTTTGTTGTACCGTCTTCTGATCCACCATCAGCACAAACAATCAATGAATTTTCAAAATTAGCTGGATAAGTTGTCCCGATATGATTATTATGGTGAGAAGTTATAATTGGGTTAAATTTTTTTCCTAGTAAAGAAAAATTATCTATTGGAAATTGTGAGTTCCATTTAGCGAGAAGTATTGTGTCCACATCGTCAATTTCCTTGCCAAGATATTTTAGGCCAACAAGAACAAGTTCTTCCATTTGATGGGAAGTCAAACGTAGGTGTTTCTTTCTAAAAACCTTTTCCGCTTCCAAGTGGAGAAGTATTTTTTCTTGATCGCTAATAGTCAGGCAGGAATCATGGAAGCCAAAATATAGTGACAGTATTAAATTTATATTTTTACCTTAACACTAAAGATAACATTTGTAAATTTAAGCTGAAACCTTGACAGTATTATAAAAATTATTTATTCTCTTGAGAGAAGTAAAAATGATCTCATGAAAACAAATAGGAGAAGCGTAATGAAAAAAAAGAAAATCTTAGAGGCGGTTATTGATTTTTTATGTTCTGCTATTGTGCAGAACCAAGAGATTCTTGATAGAACCCATCAATCTATTAATGATGCGCCTAGTGCAATGGAGTCGGGAAGCGATACGAGTCGTTTTCAGTTATCATCCTTGGCCCAAAATCAATTGGCGGCGATTGATAAATTGGTTGAAGTTAAGCATCAAGTCGAGATTCTGAAGGAAACATTAGGGTCAAGTTCGGCCACTGAAATAAAACCGGGTTCTATTATTGAAGTTGAAGTTAATGAGAAAGTTTTACTCTACCTTATTTTGCCCTGTGAAGGAATTGGCGGGATGGAGGTTGAGTGGAACAGTCATATTTATGTTATGATTAGCGATGGTTCTCCTTTTATCAATGCCCTTAAGGGTTGTCATAAAGGAGATGAGCTCTCTATTGTTATGGGTGGACACATCAAGAAAGTGAAAGTTCTTGATGTATACTAGCTGTGTCTCGTTTGTTTTTTGAAGTCGGGCCGCATACGGTGGCTCGACTTTTATTTTTTTAAAATTTATTATAGTCTTCTGATATTATTATGTTGTTTTGTGTGTCGATCGGTTGTGGGTGGAAATAGCCAAAGCAATAGTCACGAAGCTTCGCGTTTAGGCGCAGAGCTTTTTTATTGTCCCAATTACTTTTTTGGTGTAGTTTATATGACCCAGTTCATGTCCTGCTTTTTTACTATAATAAATTCACTTTCTCCAGACCAATTATTCTCAGTTTTCTTATTTGTACTAATGGCTAAATCCCAATCTTTTTCTCCTGTTAGGAAATATGCCTTATTATTATTGCCTTTATGAATAGAATAT
>DSBD01000068.1 GCA_011049365.1 Candidatus Vogelbacteria bacterium | reverse complement strand
GTTTTACTATACGCTATTTTAACAGCTACTGTTGTGGCGGCGATTGGAGCTGTTTTTATAAGTATAATTACTAGGCAAATTACACTTTCTATTATCGGTCGAGATTCTCAAATTGCTTTTTATGCAGCTGATTCGGCTTGGAGTTGTTTTGAAACTTATTATTCTCAAGGGATATTAGGTGTGATTACTTGTACTTCTGCTGAAGAATGTTTTTTTGCAGCAGGCTTTGATAGTGGAAATATAAAATGTGGTGAGACTTCATTTGATATAAATAATTTAGACAGAGATGACTGGAATATTTTTAATGAAGATGATGAAGTCACACCAGGTACAGAGAGGAAAATAAATGATTTGAAAGTATTTTTTGATAATGGTTCCTGCGCTGTAATAGATGTTGTAGAGAGAGCTCAATACGAAGGTGGTACTCTTAAAATAACAACTATAGGCTATAATAATGGCAATCAAGCTCAAGATGAATGTCCAATTCCATCTGAGAGAACAGTGGCTCGTGGCATGGAAACTCCCGAAACTTCTTCAGAAGAATAATTAAATTTTCTCTCTTTTCGGGGCTGGTGTATAATACAATTAATGATTGATAAGCAACAAGCTAAAGAGCGGATTGAGAAATTGCGCCAGGTTATAGACCATGAGCGCTATTTATATCATGTCCTTGATAAAGAAGGAATGAGCCAAGAAGCTCTGGATTCTTTAAAACATGAGCTTTTTTTACTGGAAGAGCAATATCCTGATTTAATAACAGCTGATTCACCGACCCAAAGAGTGGCCGGCGAGCCCTTGCCGGGTTTTAAAAAAACCTCTCACAAAATAGCCCAGTGGTCTTTTAATGATGTTTTTGATGAAGAAGAGATTAGACGCTTTGATAAAAGAGTAGAAAAGTTATTGGATCAAAGGGTGGAATATTTAAGTGAGTTGAAATTTGATGGTTTTAAAATTATTCTAACCTACAAAGACGGACTTTTGGTCCAAGGGGCAACCAGAGGTGATGGTAAGATGGGCGAAGATGTGACGGCTAATATCAAAACCATAGAAACTATTCCTTTGAGATTAAAAAAAGATATTAAGGAATTAATTGTTGAGGGTGAAGTTTTGATTTTTAAAAAAGATTTTTTGGCTATTAATGAAGGAAGGAAAAGGAAAGGAGAAGCTTTGTTTGCCAACCCGCGTAATTTGGCGGCCGGGTCAGTTAGGCAATTAGACCCGCGCTTGACAGCCAAAAGGCATTTACAAGCCTTTATTTACGATATTGGGTATATAAGTTCAGATATGCCGGATAATCAATTAGCCGAATTGGAATTATTAAAAGAATTGGGCTTTAAAGTCAATCCTCATTTTGCTTTTTGTTCTGATATTGAAGCGGTTATAGACTACTGGAAAAAATGGCAGGAAAAATCTCCTACTTTGCCCTATCAAGTAGATGGTGTGGTGGTCAAAGTTAATAATCGTTCTTTCCAAGAGAAACTGGGCTATACTGGCAAAGCTCCTCGTTATGCGGTGGCTTTTAAATTTCCGGCTGAAGAAAAAACAACTATTTTAAAAGATATAGTTTTCCAAGTTGGTCGGCAAGGGGTCATTACTCCGGTGGCGGTTTTAGAGCCGGTTAGAGTGGCCGGTTCTTTAGTTTCCCGAGCGACTCTACATAATGAGGATGAAATTAAACGTTTGGATACAAGAATAGGTGATACGGTCATTATCCGTAAAGCCGGTGATGTTATACCCGATATCGTGGCGGTGGTAAAGGAGTTAAGACCAGCAGGGGCTAAGAAAATAACTTTTCCGAAAAAAATAGCCGATTGGGGTGAGATTGAGAGAATTCCTGGCCAAGCGGCCTATCGCTTGAAGGATAAGGATAATAAAGAGCAGAAGAAAAGACGCCTAGCTTATTTTGCCTCCAAGGGAGCTTTTAATATAGCGGGTCTTGGTCCGAAAATGATTGATTTGTTATTTTCCAACGGCTTAATTGAAGAATATTATGATATTTTTCGTCTGAAAAAAGAAGATTTGTTGACCTTGCCTCGTTTAGCAGAGAAATCAGTTGATAATCTTTTAGAAGCGATTGATAGAGCTCGGCGGGTGACTTTGCCTCGTTTTTTGGTCGCCTTATCTATTCCTGAAGTCGGTGAGGAGACAGCTGAGTTTTTAAGTCAAAGTTTTGGTAGCTTGGAAAAAATAATGAAAGCGGGGGAAGAAGATTTTATCAATCTTTCCGGTATTGGACCGGTAGTAGCCGGTAATATCGTTTCTTGGTTTCAAGATGAGAATAACAGAAAGGTAGTTAAAGAACTTTTAAAAGAAGTGAAAATAAAAGATGAAAGAAAAAAGAAAGGCAATACTTTAAATGGTCTAACTTTTGTTTTTACGGGTGTTTTGGAAAAAATGAGTCGTAGTCAAGCTGAGAAGTTAGTGAAAGATAGAGGGGGTAAGGTTTCTTCCCAAGTTTCCAGCCAGACTTCTTTTGTGGTCTCGGGAGCTAATCCGGGCAGTAAAGAAAAAAAAGCTGAGGAGCTGGGGGTAAAAATAATTTCTGAAGAAGATTTTCTAAATTTGAGTCAAAAGTAATAGGGTGATATAATAGCCGAATGATTACTAAAGAAGAAATGGATAAATTGGCCGATTTGGCTCGGCTAGCTATTAGTCCGGAAGAAAAACAACGTTTAATGGCTGATTTGGCTTCTATTTTAGATTATGTTAACCAATTACCGGCAGGCGAGATTGATAATCAGACATCTCGCCCAAGAGTTTTTAATTGTTTTAGAGAAGATGAAATCAAATCCATCTCACCGACCGAAAGAGAAGATTTATTAAAGCAATTTTCCAGACGCAGTGGTAATTTTTTGGCAGTTAAAAAAATATTTAATGATGGCGGACAAAATTAATTTGGAACATTTGGATATCAAGGGAGTTTCCAGGGCTTTAGGTAAGGGCGATTTTTCGGCTCGAGAGTTGGTAGAAAGCTATTTGGCTGAGATAGAGCAAAAAAATCCCGAACTTAATTGTTATTTGGAAGTTTTTAAGGATAGTTGCCTAAATGAGGCCGACCAAGCTGATAAAAAACTAGCTTCCGGTCAAGGAAAAGTTTTGACCGGTATTCCTTTGGCGGTGAAAGATAATATTTTAATAAAAGGTAAAATCGTCTCATCGGCTTCTAAAATGTTGGCTAATTATCAAGCTCCTTATGACGCCACGGTTATATCCAAACTTAAAGAGCAAGGAGTAGTTTTTCTTGGTCGGACTAATATGGATGAATTTGCTATGGGTGGTTCAACCGAGAATTCTAGTTTCGGACCAACTAAAAATCCTTATGACTTAGAAAGAGTGCCGGGGGGTTCTTCCGGTGGTTCAGCTTGTGCGGTGGCTGGCAATCTGGCTTTAGGAGCTTTGGGTTCTGATACCGGTGGTTCTATTCGCCAACCGGCGAGTTTTTGTGGGGTAGTTGGCCTCAAGCCAACTTATGGCGCTGTTTCTCGTTTTGGATTAATGGCGATGGCCTCTTCTTTGGATCAGATTGGTCCTTTAGCTAAGACAGTTGCTGATGCGGAAATTATTTTTGAAGCTCTGGCCGGTCAAGACACAAAAGATTCCACCAGTTTTTATAAGCCACTAGTTGAAGAGGAAAAGAAAAAGTTAATAGTTGGTGTTCCTTTCTCTCTTTTTGATGAAGGAGTGGATTCGGAGGTAATGAGAATATTTAATGATAATTTAGAAAAGTTAAAAAAAGAGGGAGTAGTCATTAGAGAGATAGAATTATCAGAGCTAAAGACTGCTCTAGCTTGTTATTATATCATTACTCCGGCTGAAGTTTCGGCCAATATGGCTCGTTTTGATGGTTTGCGTTATGGTGAAAAGATAAGTGGTGATAATCTTTTAGAAGAGTATTTAGAAACCCGAGGGCAATTATTGGGCCGGGAAGTAAAAAGAAGAATTATCCTAGGAACTTTTGTTTTGTCTTCTGGTTATTATGATGCCTATTATGGACGGGCTTTGACTGCTCGGCAAAAATTAATAAATGCTTATGATAAAGCTTTTACTACTGATGGTGTAGATTTAATTATGACTCCAACCGCTCCAACTCCAGCTTTTCGTTTAGGTGAGAAAATAGATGATCCGATTCAGATGTATTTGGAAGATATTTTCACTGTGCCGGTTAATTTGGCCGGTTTGCCAGCTATTTCTATTCCGGGAGGATTAACTAAAGATAAATTACCGGTTGGTCTTCAGTTTACTGCTCCGGCGATGGCCGAGAAAAGACTATTCAATATTGGTCGTTTATTAGAAAAAGTTAAAACTTAAGATCTATGGATTATATTGGCGGAGGTGTTAATCTTCATAATCTCTTTAATTTAATAGTCTATCTTTTTCATTACTTTTCGCAATTAACCATTAGTCCGGTAGTTATCTTTTTTGCTCAGGTTATTTATTTTTCTCTAGCTGTTTTAGCTTTCATCGGTATAGTTATTCTCTTTCGTCGCAATATGCGTTTGATGACTGATTTATTTGGTGAAAAATTATCACTAGTTTCTTCTATTGCTTCTTCTCAGTCGGCCGAAGGTAATGCTCGTTGGCAGAAGATAAAAAATTTAGCCAATTCAGAAAGTTCAGCTGATTGGAAGATAGCTATTTTGGAAGCGGATAAAATATTAGATGAAATGACCAAGAGAATGGGTTATGAAGGAGATAGTATTGGGGATAGATTAAAACAAATTGAACCAAGTGATTTTCTAACTTTAAATGATGCTTGGCAGGCTCATAAAGTTAGAAATGATATTGTCCATAGTCCTAATTTTGAATTGGATAGTCGTCAAGTTAAGGATACTTTAAAAAAATACGAGAATGTTTTTAAAGAATTCCATTTTATTACTCCGGGAGAAGGATTGGATTAGAAAAACGTTTTTTTAAAAGTATTTTTGAGGTATAATTAAGGTAATATGTCAGTTGAAGATTTTATCAAAAAACATCCTCATCTCATTTGGTGGACTACAGATTTTGAACAAATTACCCCAGAGGCTGTAGTAGAAGCCACTTTAAATTATGGTGATTGGGATGAGGTCCAAGAATTATTCACCATTTTAAGTAGAGAAAAAGTCGCTGAAATTTTTAGAAGAAAATCAAAAATATCAACTTTAGGCCGACAAAATTATTTGCCGGAAATTAAGAATTATTTTAATCTTTATTTTGATAAATATGTACCCGGAAGTACTAAATGATAATCAAAAAGCTTTACTTCCTTCTTTAAGTAAATTTAGAGATGAATGTTATTTGGTTGGTGGAACAGCTATTGCTTTATATCTCGGTCATCGTCGGTCAATAGATTTTGATTTTGCGATGATTGGTGACTCAAATTTGATTGATTTAAGGAGAAAGATTAAAAGAGAAATAGAAATAAGTGAGGTCTTTATTGATAAAAAAGAAGAATTTACTTTTATAACTCAAGGGGTTAAGATAACTTTTTTTGAATTTCCTTTTGAGATAAAATCATCAGAAAATCTGGATAATATTATTTTTTTACCTGATTTATTAACTTTGGCAGCCATGAAAGCTTATACTCTGGGCCGGCGAGCTAAATGGAAAGATTATGTTGATTTATATTTTATTATAAAAAATAATTATTCGGTTGCTGATATATCTGATAAAGGAAAAGAGATTTTTAGAGGGGAATTTAATACTAAAATATTCAGAACCCAATTGGCTTACTTTGAAGATATTGATTATAGCGAAAAGATAGATTTTTTGCCCGGACGGGAAATTAGTGATTCTGATATAAAGAGAGACTTGATTGAGTTTAGTTTATCTTAAACAGAACAGCATCTCTTAAGAGATGCTGTTCTCATGTTTCTTTTGTTAATTATTAATCATTAATTCTAACACAAAAGAAACCAATGAATTTTGAAATCTCTGTCCACTTTTTGGGGCACAGATCACTTGTTGCGGAGGCCGGAATCGAACCGGCTTCTGGAGGTTATGAGCCTCCCGAGGTACCTTTCCTCCACTCCGCGTTATTTATTTCATTTAAGTATTTTGTATTATACCTCTTGAGGTTAAAAAATCAAGCAAAAATTGAATTTTCCGGTCTTTTTGTTATAATCTGCCTATATAATTTTTAGGCCGGGGTAGCTCAGTTGGTTAGAGCGTGGGACTCATAAACCCAAGGTCGTGAGTTCAATTCTCACCCTCGGCACTTGTTATTAGAGTAAATATGTGGTAGTTCTGGGATAGAAAGGAGGTGTTTTGGGTGTCAGAACATGTATGTTTTGCTTCTAACGAGGAAATAAAGAAGATATTGGAAAGTGGTGGCTGGCCGACTGTTTGGTCTCGAGCTGGCTACTGTGTCTTTTGTCGGCGAAAAGTATTTCTGCTATCCAAATAACCTCCACAATTACTGAACGAAGCTCGAACCTATTTTGAACAAAATCCTGACTGACTGCCGCGCGAAGTGCGGCAGAAACTGAACGTTCGGGCGAACCCCAAAGGAAAGTGCTACACACTTCCTATGGGGCAAG
>DSBD01000053.1 GCA_011049365.1 Candidatus Vogelbacteria bacterium | reverse complement strand
GGATATAATAACAAAAAATGGGCAGTACCGAAATAGTACTGCCCGTCTTTTACAAATAGGTAGATAAATGATTAGCAAATGCCACTGATATGGGTATCCCGGTTAATATTTCCAACCAAGCCCATTGACCATTTGGGTTACATTCCAGAAAGAATATTTCACCTTTGGGTGTTTCGATGAGATCTATCGTATTAAAAACAAGACCGAATGATTTTGTCATAGAGACTAATTTCTTGTTGACTTCATCACCCAGACATATTTCCTCATGCTTCATCTCTGAGAGTTTTCCCAAGAGAGAAGCAGTACGATAATCCACCCTACCTTCATCAATAGCCTGTGAATGTATGGCTACGGAAAAAACTCTGTCATTCACAACAATAGACCTAATGTCCCACTTTTTAGGAATATGCTCTTCAAGAAATAAAGGACAGAATTTCATCCGAGGCAATTGCTCGCGCGACATGTCTTCCTCTCTGACTTTTGAAGTATGGAGAACAAACCTTCTACCATCTTCAAATTCAAACCTCCCATGACGTATTTTCTTGAAAATCATATCATGGTTGACTTCTTCCCAAAAACTCCAGATATTTTCTAGATTGCTGGTTATTCTGGTTTGTGGAACACTGAATCCAAATTTTCTAGCTTCTCTCATTTGCAGTAATTTGTCATACTTGAGACGTTCATTCTCAATCCACGGATTTATAATCGGTGCTCTTATTTGAGAAAACGAACTATATAAACCATAGCGAGATTCTTCAAGTGCCCATTGTTTATACATTGGATCACAATCCAATTCTTCATTAACTTTAGGTGGATGTACTCTTCTGTTCCAGACTACTGCTATTTCGTCGAAGCAAACATCTCTGTCTGGAAAATGGTAAACACCGGTGAAGCCGAAATCATTGTCCAAATCCAGTGTCATGGTGATTACTTCTTGAAATTGATCAGTATTAAATCTAATGAATGGTAAATTCATTTTTTGAAGATGATCTAATACCATAGTAGCTGTATCATCCATGGTGTGTGTGAGAACCAATATAATACGATTCATAATTCTAACCTTTCTATGTTTTTTAAAGAACGTAACTATCAACTAACCACAAAGAAAATACTATTATCAGCATAATCCATATAACTTTGTCTGTCAATTTTCATACCTCTAGACCCAAAAATCAATCGCAACACTCATCCAGAAGATGAGAGAAAATATGAAATTTGTCCGCGTTGGACAAGATGGCCAACCAAAATATACCGGTACCGGTATAGGGCTTTTCTTGGTTAGGCAACTGGTAGAAGCTCATCAGGGGCGAGTCTGGGCCGAATCGGAAGGTTTAGGCAAAGGTTCCAGTTTTATTATAGAATTACCTAAAAAGGGGAGGGAAGAGATATAGTTGAGGTTATTTATATATTTGTTATCTTTAATATAGGAGTTCCCGGGATTAGCTTGGGAATAAATGACCTTTGAAAGGAGGTGAGTATTGTGTCAGGTTCAGCTTCTCACCAAGATACTATGCCGTTCGCAGCTCGTTTCGCCCAACCATTGATGACCCAAGATGAATTCGAGGAAATGCTAGGTGGCAAAGCCCTCAAGACCATTATGGGAACTGTCGTACAAACTTACGATGTCGCCACGCCTCCTCGAATGAACGCCGATCCACATGCGGACGATGATTAAGTCCGCATAAAATTCCCCTCAATGGTGACCCCGAATTCTCAAATAAAGTTCGGGGTCTTTTATTTTACCCCCCCCCAAAAAAAGAAGACTTGGTTATACTTTCAATTTCATTTAATCGTTTTAACCATATTTTACCGGTTTTTGTTTTTTTAAATTCTTCCGGAAATTTTGAATATAATTTTTTGGTGATTGGCAAGATATCATAAACTTTTTTATACCTCTTTTGTTCAAAATAAAAGGAGAGTAAATCAAAATAAACTCCAAATTTATCATCAGTTTCTTTGATTGTTTTTAGATACCAATATTCAGCTCTTCGATAATTTCCTAGAATATCATAAACCACAGCAACACTAAGTGGCATACCCTCTTCTCCTTTGGTTACTTTTCTCATCATCCGATCGGCTTGCTTGGCATAGATGATTGCTTTTCTGTTCTTTCTATGCCACCAAACTCTGCCGATTCCCCACAAAGCATAGGCTGTATGGACTGAATCACCATTCTTTTTTATAACTCCCTGACATATTTTTATGGCTTTATTTTCATATTCTAATCTCTTTTTTGTTGTTTTTTCAGTAAAAGCTTGATGATCATAAAGAGTGGCTAAATTTAACAATCGTTGTTCATCTATTACTTGAGGGTATTTCTTGATTATTGACTCTATTTTCTTAATTGGTTTTTCATATTCAAGATTAGACATTCCTTGGTGGAAAATTTGGGAAACTTTTTTTCTTAAATCTTCTATATCAATTTCGTCTTTTTTTCTTTGATTTGACATTACCATATTCTAACATTATAATTTTAATCAGCAAACAGTGCTCTTTGTCATCTACAGTAGAATAAAAACAGAAAGGATAAAATTATGACAGAAACAATTTTAGTAATCACCGGATCTGATGAACCCAATATACCTCTGGTTTTGGAACATTTAAATCCGGAAGATATCTTTCGATTGAACACTGACCAAATTTTAAACTATCTATCTTCACTCAAGGTGGAGAAAGGTAGCTCAGAGTTCTTTTTGACTGATAACTCCGGGAAAACTTGTCAAATGTCTCAAGTTGGCTCAATTTGGTATCGCCGACCACCGGAAGTAATAACGGTATCCGATGAATTATCGGAAAATCACCAAAAATTTGCTTCGAGAGAATTTCAGCGATTCTTGTTGGCCACTTGGCACACCTTTGTAGAAAGAGAACCGATTTGGGTTAATCACCCCTTGAAGCTTCGCAGGATAGAGTTAAATAAACCGCATCAACTTCAAGTGGCTAGTGAAATTGGTTTTCAAATCCCAAGACATTAATATCTAATGACTTAGAAAATGTCTTGGAGTTTTTTAAACTTTGTCACGGCAGAATGATCATGAAGACTTGCGGTAGTAGTAATCTGACAGATAAACAAGGGGGGCTTCTTGGAGTCTTCACCAGTCCGGTTACCGAAGAAGACCTCCGTCAATTTGGTAGTGAGTTGAAATATGCTCCGACAATATTCCAGAATTATGTTGACAAAAAACTAGAACTCCGGATTACTATTGCCGGAAAACAAGTTTTTACTTGCGCTATTCACTCCCAAGACAGCCCTTTAACCAAAGATGATTGGCGACATTATGATTTGGAAAGGGTTAAACATGAAATATATTCATTACCTAAAGATGTGGAGCAGAAACTTCTGCAATGCATGAAGGTTTGGGGACTTCAATTTGGAGCGATTGATATGATACTGACTCCGGATGATGAATATGTCTTTTTGGAAATTAATCCTTCCGGTCAATGGGGCTGGATTGAGGTTTTGACAGATATGTCTATATCTCAAGGAATAGCCCAACTACTGCATTCTCCGGGTAAGTATTCTATCTAATCTCATCATCAATATAAGCGACTCGGTTGTTTAGCGCCGAGTCGCTTTTTTATTATTCCTAAAATTTTCCGCTTACTTAATTTATTTTTAAATTCATGATCAGCGTCAGATAAGAAAAAATAGTTTGAACCAATAAGATTTTGATGATACTGCTCGGCAGTTTTGTACCCACCCTTGCCGGCACCAAAGATATCTATACGACACCCATTGTCTTTTATATTTTTTGTTAAAACATCAATTGGTTTACATATCTTAATTGAGTTTAGAAAACTCTGAGATACTTTAAACATATATTTCCCATCATTATATTTCCCATCTTTAATGTTTGGCAAAATAATATCAGTAATATATAAAGATGGGTCTAGGAATATAATCGGGCAAATAACAGATAGATACATTGAGATATAACAACCCAAACTGTGAGCTATAATAATTTGTGGCTGATTTTTGTCGACAATCTTACTGATACGATATATTTCTTTCTGAAGAGAATAAGAACCGAACGGTTTTCCGAAGTAAAGTTCAATAAACTCACAAGATATTTTCAGTTTTTCTATCTCCAGCTTTATATCCCCAAAAAAGAATTACTCTCATTCTCAAACATCCCAGCTATGTATATTATACTTCTTGGCATAAATAGATTTTACCAAATCTATATCATTTATGAAAATTAGAGTAGGTAAAATTCCAGTTTTATAATAGAATTACCGAAAGAGGGGAGGGAAGAGGGATAGTTGAGATTATTTCATTGCTATGAAATTTAGGAAATATAACAAAAAAGATAGAATTGAAGTAAAAGATATTTTTAGACAATATTGGACTGATGATGAATTTTTAAATGAGTTAGCCGGTGAATTAGATTCAAAATATTGTAAGTTTTATATTACTGAAGAAAATAATGAAGTTGTGGGTATTGTGGGTTTAAGAAAGGCCCCGGCACATTTTGGGAACTATACTGACACAAAAAATCCGGCAGAATTATATATCATAGCTTCAAAGTATAAAAATAAAGGGATTGGAAATTTGCTGGGTCAAAAGATAATTGCCGAAGCGAAAAAATTAAAATTTACTGAAATATTATGTTATAGCCCGGAAACTCATAAGAATTCTTGGAAATTTTATGAAAATCTTGGCTTTATCAAACATGGAATAATTAAAGATCCGAATGACGAATACCCCGGAATACTTTGGAAGAAGATTATTAAATTTAGATAAAAAAACTCTAGAGTGGTTTTAACATTTGCTCAAAGAAGCTAATTTGTGCTAAAATTGCCTGATATGGAAAGAATATATATCAAAGATTTATCTAATTTTGTCGGTCAAGAAGTGATAATAAAGGGCTGGGTGGATAATCGTCGCGACCATGGCAAATTAATTTTTCTAGATATTAGAGATATTAGTGGTTTTGTTCAAGCGGTTGCTTTACCTAATAATGAAGAAACTCGAAAAAAGGCTGACAATTTAAGGCCGGAATGGATAGTGGAGATTGGTGGTCAAGTTAATGAAAGGCCGGCTAAAATGATTAATCCTGACCAAGAAAACGGACACTTGGAGATGTCTATTGAGAAAATAGAGGTTATAAACAAGGCGGAAACTTTACCTTTTGATATTGAAAGTGCCGGACATGAAATTAATGAAGAAATCAGATTAAAGTATCGTTACTTGGATTTAAGGCGAAAACGTTTAAAGAAAAATATTATAAATCGTCATCAGGTATTTAAATTTATTCGAGATTATCTTGACCAAGAAGGATTTGTTGAAATAGAGACTCCTATTCTTTCCAAATCAACTCCGGAGGGAGCTCGTGATTATGTAGTGCCATCTAGAATAGACAAAGGAAGCTTTTATGCTCTCCCGCAATCTCCGCAACAATATAAACAATTACTGATGGTAGCCGGTTTTGAAAAATATTTTCAATTTGCTCGTTGTCTAAGAGATGAAGACACTAGGGGCGATAGGCAACCGGAATTTACTCAACTGGATATGGAGATGAGTTTCGTTACTCAAGAAGATATATTATCTTTAATTGAGGGTATGTTTACTGAAATGATAAAAAAAATATACCCTCATAAGAAGATTTCGCAGAAACCTTGGCCCCGTCTTGACCATACAGATGTAATGGAAAAATATGGTACCGATAAACCTGATATTAGAAAAGATAAAAATGATCCAAATGAATTAGCTTTTTGCTGGATAGTTAATTTCCCTTTATTTGAAGCTGAATTAACAGATGGCCACTTTGCTCCCGAACATCATATGTTTACAGCCCCCAAAGAAGAAGATGTAGCCAAATTAGATACTGATCCGGCACTTTGTCGTTCTCAACAACATGACTTGGTTTTAAATGGTTATGAAGTGGGTGGTGGCAGTATTCGTATTCATAATCCGGCTATTCAAAGAAAAATTTTTGATTTAATTGGCTTTGACGAAAAAGACAAACAAGCTTTTGAACATATGTTAACCGCTTTTCGTTATGGTGTGCCGCCTCATGGTGGTATTGCTCCCGGTATGGATCGTCTCTTAATGATTTTAGAAAATGAACCTAATATTAGAGAAGTAATGGCTTTTCCTAAAACCGGCGAAGGAAGAGATTTGATGATGAATTCACCGGCCGAAATATCTAAAGAACAATTGAAAGAATTGGGATTAAAATAATTTTTATGAAGCAGTTTGTTATAAAAACTGAAGAATTTGAAGGGCCTTTAGATTTGTTGTTGCAGTTGATAGAGAAAAGAAAAATGCCCATTAATAAAATATCGTTAGCTCAAGTGACTGATGATTATATTAATCATATCAATAATAATCCCGATATAGATAAAAAAGAAATGGCTAATTTTATCATCATTGCCGCCACTTTAATGCTAATAAAATCAATATCTATTTTGCCGGGACTACAACAATCAGAAGAAGAAGACAGTGATATGGCTGACTTGGAAAGAAGGTTGAAAATATATAATCAATTTCAAATATTTAGCAATAAGTTAAAAAAGATATTCGGTTATCAAATAATCAGACCAGCGGAAGAAAGGTTAAAACAACCAATTTTTCTACCAAGCGATGAAATAACAATAGAAAATATTAATAAAGCTTTAAGAGAGGTTATTAAACAATTTCCAACACCCGAAAAAAGACCGCAAGTTTCAGTTAAAAAAACTATTAGTTTAGAAAAAGCTATAAATAATTTGGAAGAGAAAATTAAAAAAGCTTTGAGATTACGCTTTAACGATATAAAATTAAGTCAAAATCAAAAGATAGATATTATAGTTAATTTTTTGGGTCTTTTAG
>DSBD01000058.1 GCA_011049365.1 Candidatus Vogelbacteria bacterium | reverse complement strand
GTTTTTCAGCCGGTAAGGCAACTATTAGGCAAAAAGATTTTTGTATAATAGTTGAAGGTCAATTGGATCTTTTATTAGCTCAGCAAGCTGGTTTTTTAAATACGGTTGCTGTCTCCGGAACTGCTTTTTCTGAAAAACATTTAAAAATTATCAAAAGATTGACCGAGAAAATATTGATTGCTTTTGATTCTGATTCAGCCGGTCAAACAGCAGCCGGTCGAGTTATAGACTTGGCTTTGGAAAATGATTTTGAAGTTTTGGTTGTTCCCTTACCGGCCGGTCAAGACCCGGCTGATGTCATATCAGCTTCGCCGGATAAATGGCAAGAATTTCTTAATCAAGCTGAACATGTTATAGATTTTCATCTGGGAGTTATAAAAAATGATTTTCCGGAAGAACGGCAAAGAATTAAACAAATCAGGCAGATTGTTTATCCTTTGATTTCCAAACTTAATTTTGAAACTGACCGCGCCCACTTTTTGAGAAAAATTGCCTCTTTAACTAATTTACCGGAAAATTCAGTTTTTGAAGAATTCACCACTAAATTTAGAAATCCTAAAACAGAAAAAGGCAAGCAAAAAAATGATTCGGTTGAAAAAGTCAAACAAAATCGCCTTCAAAAAATAATAGAAAAAATTTTCGGCCTCTACTATTTACAATTGACTGATAAAAATTCCAAGACTAAAGATGATTGGCAAAAGAATATAATTGAGATTATTGGTCAAGATGAATTTGTCAAACAGGAAAAAATTTTAGAAGACAAAAAAGCACAATTAATCTGGGAAGCGGAAATGACCTGTCAGGCAGAAAAGAGATTTAAAATTTTTTCTGATTTTTTAGCTGAGCTTAAATTGGAAATATTAAAAAAAGATTTAACTGAAGTGATTTCTAAATTAAGGCAGGCGGAAGAAGAAAAAGATGAATCTTTAGTAGATAAATATTTAAAAAAATGCCAAGATATTAGTCGGGAAATTAATTCATTAAAAATCTAGTTATCAGCTAACTATTTATAATATGGCGACAAAAAAGAAAATTATTAAAAAGAAGACAGCTAAGAAAACAGCTACACTTAAAAAGACTTCAGTCAAAAAAGTTTCAGTCCCAAAGAAGACTATCCCTAAAAAGGCGATAAAAAAGAAAACAGCCAAGAAGAAAACTCCAGCCTCAAAGAAAGCCGTCAAAAAAACTCCTCTTCGCCAAAGTGTTAAAACTAAAAAATCAGTGGTCAAAAATCTTTCCAATGAGGAAGTAAAAGAAAAGACCTCCAGTTTGGTTTCTAAAGGACGACAAAGAGGTTTTGTTACCTATAGTGAGCTATTAAAAGAATTTCCGACTATTGAAAATGATTTGCTTTTTTTAGAAGACCTTTATGATAAATTTGATGAAGCCGGAGTGGATGTTTTAGAAGAGGGCAGTTTACTTGATGATAATTTGAATGATCAGATATTAGCAAAAATTTCTTCAGTCAAAAAGAGTTCCGGTTTTGATTCGGTTCAGATGTATTTAAGGGAAATTGGTAAACATAAATTATTAACTGCCTCTGAAGAAAAAGAATTAGCTAAAAAAATTATCCAAGGTGATGAAGATGCCAAGAAAGCTTTGGCTAATGCTAACCTTCGCTTGGTAGTCTCAATCGCTAAAAAATATATTGGCCGTAGTTCCGATCTCACTCTTTTAGACCTTATTCAAGAAGGCAATTTGGGTCTTTTTAAGGCGGTGGAAAAGTTTGATTGGCGCCGAGGTTATAAATTCTCAACTTATGCCACTTGGTGGATTCGCCAAGCTGTTACCCGCGCTTTGGCTGACCAATCAAGAACCATCAGAATTCCGGTGCATATGGTAGAAACAATAGCTAAGTATAAGCAAGTTTTCAGACGTCTATTACAGGATTTAGGCCGAGAACCTTTGCCGGAAGAAATAGCTATGGAGATGGGTTTGGATATAGAAAAAATTCATACCATAGAAAAAATTAACCAAAGCACCGCTTCACTTGATAAATCAACCGATGATGAAGATGAGAAATCAACTTTAAGTGACTTTATTGCTGATGATAAGATACCACCGCCGGATCAAGAATCGGCTCGGCGAATTTTAAGAGATCAAATAAATGATATTCTTTCGGATTTAACTTTGAAAGAGAGAAAAATTTTAGAAATGCGTCATGGTTTAACCGACGGCGTAATGAGAACTTTAGAAGAGGTTGGTAAAGAATTTGGGGTTACTCGGGAAAGAATTAGGCAAATAGAAGCCAAAGCTCATGAAAAAATTCGCCAACATGGGAAGGCCAAAAGACTTTTGGGCTATTAGTTTATTTTCATTAAATCTAAAACAAGTTATAATAAAAGATATGAATTTTTCTTTGAGAGATTCTCGCGGGATGAATTATGTTGAATTGATTTTAGCGATGGCGATCATCGGTATTTTATTTACCATCACTTTTACTTTCATGACTTTGGATTATCGCCGTCGAGCCAATGATGTTGCCGCTTTGGGCATTATGCAAGGTCTGGTTTCCGATGCCAGGTTTTGTGTTGGTAATGGTAGTGACTTGAAATTGACAGGAGACGGAACACCTGATGTAGGACGGCCAATTTGCGAGAACACTAGGGCTATCTGGCCGGAAATGGTTATTGGTTGGGAATATAAAGATGGCGCTTCTTCAGTCCCTTATGAGGGTTTTTATTTTTCAGCCTCCAGCACCCATGATAGTTCAAAGGGGATTATTTGTACTCCCGAAGGTTGTACGGCCACTTGGGATACCGGTTATTAAATAATAAAATTAAAATGGAAATATATCTTCTTTCTTTTCTTAGTGTCGTCGTCGTTAGTTTAATATCTCTGATTGGTATATTGATTCTCATTATCAGTGACCGTCTTTTGTCCAAGGTTATTTTTAGTCTAATGTCTTTATCAGTCGGTGCTTTATTTGCCGGTGTCTTTTTATACCTTATACCTGAATCAGAAATATTTAAAACTGAACCGGAAGTTGGCGCTTTGTTGATTTTAGCCGGTATTTTATTTTTCTTTTGTCTAGAAAAATTTTTACATTGGAAACATTCTCATCACTTACCCAGTGAGAAAGGAATTAAACCTTTGGGTTTTATAAATCTAATAGCCGATGGTTTTCATAATTTTATTGATGGCTTAATAATCGGCGCTGCTTTTTTGATAGATGTTAATGTTGGCTTAGTGGCCACCGTCGCTATTATTTTCCATGAAATACCTCAAGAATTGGGAGATTTTGGAGTTTTAATCTATTCTGGTTTTTCTAAATTCAAAGCTCTGGCTTTTAATCTCTTATCAGCTTCTTTGGCCTTGGTTGGATTAGTTTTGGCTTGGTTTATTGCTCTCTATAGTTCTTGGCTGATTGAAGCGATTTTACCGCTGGCCGCCGGAGGATTTATTTATCTGGCCGGTTGCGACTTAATGCCGGAATTACATAAAGTGGCTGACTGGAAAAAATCTCTTTGGCAATTAATAATGATACTTTTAGGTATCGGTATAATTTCTATTTTCTTCTTTTTTAATCATTAATTTCTATGAAAAAAATATTTGTTAAATTAAAAAGAATCAGACCGGAGTTTTTCTATCGCTTAGCTCTTGGTTTAAGTTTTATTATTCTTGGTTATAACAAACTGACCCAGTCAGCTGGTTTATCTTTTGTTCGTCAACCGGCTTGGTTGGAATTTATTATCAATACCGCCGGTCGAGAAGAATTCTTTCTTCTTTTAGGAGTGATTGAGATATTTTTGGGCGCGCTGATTCTTTTGTGGTTTTTACAATACAAATACGTTCGTAATGTAGCCGGCTTTATATTCTTTTATTCTTGTTTTATTTTCTGGCTCTCCGGCTCAGCTTTTAAAGAAATAATTATACCAATACTAGCTTTGGGAGTATTTGTTGAATACTGGCGCCGTTATTAACGAAAACTGGCCAAACAACTCAATAATTCGGGAGTTTCTTGCCAAGCGCAAACTCCTTCTTGATTACGAGCGCAAATGGCGTCTCGATAACAAATATATTCTGATTTCCAAAGACAAGCGCTCATCATTTCTTCATCAGCGCATATTTCACCACTACAACCGGTAATTAAGCAACGATTCTTCTTCTCAGTCTCGTCAATTATTTTTACATTGTCTTTATCTTCCTCTTTTGTTATTTTCTCAACTTCACTGTCGCTTTCGTCAATTATTTCTATATTTTCTTCATCTTCTTCTTTTGTTTCTTCAATTTTAGTAATTGACCAGTAGTCTTGTATCTTTCTTTCAGCCATTTCTTTCTCTATCTTAATGCCACGATGACCTTCTTGTCCGGCTTGTCTTTTAGCTTCAAAAACTCGCATAATAGCGCTTAAGATTCCCAAACATAGCAAGATGATGATAATAGCGAATAATATTTTACTAAATATTTTATCCATATTATATTATCTTAATTTAGCCCCATCAGCTACCGGCTCTGAGGGCATTAAAAGCGAAACCCGACCTTCTTGTTCGCTATCGGTAGCCAAAATCATACCTTGGCTTTCTAGACCCATTAAAGTTTTTGGTTCCATATTGGCAACAATAGCCACTTGGGTTCCAACCAATTTTTCCGGGTCATAACTTTGTCCAATACCGGCAATAATTTGTCTTTCTTCTATTCCCAAATCAACTATTAAACGGAGAAGTTTTTCCGAACCATTAACTGCTTCGGCTTCAATAATAGTGCCGATTCGTAAATCTATTTTTTCAAAATCTTTAAAATTTATCATTTTTTCTTTTTAAGTTGATAATTTTTTCTTTGGCGAAAGGAAACCGATGTCCGGTAGCCCGGAGAATTTCTCCTTTTTCCTTGGCCGGAAGAATTTTTCATTAGCTTTAATTATAGGTCAAAGGAGCTATATCTTCAAGTCCTTCTTAATTTCTTTAATTTTAGCCATTTTTTGACCCGGGCGGATGGTGTTTATTTGCCCAGCAAGCAAAGATATTAAAGAAGATGGGTATTTAGAGAGCTTTTTATCACTAGGTAAATATACTGGCACTTGTTCACCAAAATAATTCCAAGCTTCTTTGGTATTTCGCGCCGGTTCTTTTTTTTCTGGATTAGCGCTCGGAGCCACTAATGGTCCAGTTTTCTTAATTAACTTGATTAATTTTTCATTAGCGGGTAGGCGAAAACTTAAAGTTTTGATTCCGCGATGGAGATATTCAAATTTTTTACTTGGAGCTTTTAAGATGACACTAATTGGTCCCGGCCAAATCTCTTTCAATATCTTTTTTTCTTTACTTGTTATTTTTATGGAAAATTTTTCTAAATCTTTAAAAGAGGAGATAAGGATAATTAAAGGTTTGTTTGGCTTCCGCCCCTTTATTTTATAAATTTTTTCAACTGTCTTTTTGTTCAAAGCTTGGCCGACCAAACCATAGATAGTATCAGTGGGAATAACAGCTACTTGACCTTTCTTTAAAACTTCTGTTGCCAATTGCCATTTGTCATTATTTGTTTTCATTCTTTTCTTTGCTGGCAAAGATTTTTAAGAGATAAACAGTAACGATAATTAAGACTAAAGTTATAACAAAAGCATAAATAAATTTTGCCCAAATACTTTCTCGGCCATCAGCCGGCAAAAAATATTCTATTGAAGAACGGATGGCATCATTCCAAGCCAAACCGGCCACTAAGCCAAAACCGGCAGTGATATAGCCGATGGTTCTTTGCCGGACTTCTCTTTGTAATTCTTTGCCTTTTTCTTTCATTATTTCTAATTTTTCCAATTCCATATTTGTTATTTTACTATATTTTATACTCCTTTACCACTTGCTCAATAGTTAGAGCTTGGTTTTGTAAAAATTCACCAACTCTTAAGCGAGTAAGTCCGGCCAAATATCCGCCAATTCCCAACTCTTGCCCCAAATCATGGGCTAAAGAGCGAATATAGGTGCCGGTTCCACAACTAATATGGAGAGTGAGAGAGGGAAAAGAATAGTCAATTATTTTTATTTTTTCAATATAGACTTTTCTGGTCTTCATCTTCGGCTCCTCGCCACTTCTTTTTATCTTATACGCCCTCCGACCTCCAATTTTCAAAGCACTATGAGCCGGAGGAACTTGCTCAATCAAACCGATAAATTTTTCTTTGATTATCTTTTCTATTTCAGCTAAAGAGGGGATAGCGGTTATTTTCTGTTCTTTAAGAGGTCCTTCAGCATCAAAAGTTTCCGAGACTATACCCAAAACAATATTGGCCTGATATTCTTTATCTTTGACAATAATCTTACCTAATTCTCTGGTGGCTTGTCGGCCAAAACCAACCACTAAAATTCCTTCCGCCAATGGATCCAAAGTGCCGGCATGGCCGATTCTTTTCAAACCAGTTTTTTGGCGCAACATATCAACAACATCATGAGAAGTCGGTCCTTTGGGCTTCCAGATGGCTAATATTTTGCCCTCCAAATTATCCATGTTATTTTCATTATACCATCTTGGCTTTTTTATTCTATTTTGTTATTATATTAATCAGTTGGTCTTTCCAATATTCCGCGGTAGCTCAGTTGGTAGAGCGGTCGGCTGTTAACCGATTGGTCGCAGGTTCGAGTCCTGCCCGCGGAGCCACATTGTATGTTCGGCATTTGTTGTCTCTCCGCCCGAGGCGGATCGGCTTCCGCCTCGCTCTCGCTTGGGCTAGCGAATTTTTTGGCGGGGATTGAAAATTTCACTTAAAGATTATCAATTTCTGCCAGATGATTCAAGCAGCTGATCAATATCAATTGCAGGCACAAATCCATAATGATTAAGTGCGCTTTGCAAATAACCAAAAAATTCTGGATTTGGCGGTGGAAATTTTGGATGAGGAATTACGATACCCGTCATCTCACCTTGTTCGGCTTTATTCTCGGTTTGGTAGTGATAAGAGAAGTTAGTAAAAAACGCTGTGTTCAAGGGATACTCTTGTGAAGAAACACCACCAAGTTTTTGATTAACCAACTTCTTTACATCTTTCACCCACGGCTTATCATTCATTGGAATATTGGGAGTAATTGGAGAGTTCACATCAATAAAAACAACAAATGGTGCATCTTTTGGGTTCTGCTTAAGAGCATCGTTAAATAACCGTCTTGTCATTCGTGCAGAAAGCAATTTTTCCAAAGATGATAAGAATCCGATTTGGTGAAGCACACTAGGGCGATGTTTACTTTTTGCTTCTACGGCGAGAGATGATTGCGTTGCTCTATGTGTAACAATAAACTCGCAGTGCTTACTTTTACTATTTTCGTCAGTGAATTGAACATCACAATCAAGTCGAGCAAATATAGCAGCAATAGCAATCTCATACCGCGCTCCCTGGTACTGGTCGTGGCTTTTTAGCCGTTCTAAAAGTGAGGGTGGAAGTTTTCGCTTATGTATAAGACTACAAACATCAAAAGCCAGCGAAAGAAGATTTTTTGAGTATCCATCGGGCTTTGTCCCCAAACTTCATTATTCACGCACTTTGCAGTTTTCTCATTCTTTTCAATCCATTCACCAAGTTTTTCAAGACAGATCGAAATAAAATGGCGTTCTTCGTTGGGAAGTTTTACTTATTCACGAAACCAATCAAGGCCAATCGTTTCTTTAAGAATTTGTGTGAGAAATGTGTGGATAGTGGTATTGGAAGACAATTCGTGTAAACCTTATTACCAAGCGCAAACACCTTTTTCCCTTTGAACATTATTGGCTTCACATAATTGATGTGAATACTGGCTTGCTTCAAGTATTCCTGCTCGGCTCTAATTTTTTGAAAATGTTTAATCACTTCAACGGATACAGGGTCGGTTTCTTTGCTCATACAACACTTTTTATATTTTTTATTGCTACCGCAAGGGCATGGATCATTTCTTCCTGTTTTTATAATTGTGGATAACTGCTATTTGTATATTTTCTATTTATTTTCTATAGTATATGTATGATTAC
>DSBD01000021.1 GCA_011049365.1 Candidatus Vogelbacteria bacterium | reverse complement strand
TACATTTTCATTTCGCTCACTCTACGTCGCTAATAGAGCCTCAGTGTCAGACTATATTAGCTCCTCGGCTCGGAAATGAAAATGTTTTTACATTTTCATTTCGCTCACTCTACGTCGCTAATAAAAAAACTGGAGACAGATAATGTCCCCAGTTTTTAGCGTTATCGACAATTATTTCAACTCTACTTGACCACCGGCTTCTTCTATCATCTTCTTCATGTTTTCTGCGTCTTCTTTCTTAACATCTTCCTTCAAAACTGCCGGCGCACCATCAACTAAATCCTTAGCATCTTTAAGCCCTAGACCCAAAAGCTCTTTAACAGCTTTTATGACCTGAATCTTCTGGTCACCAATTGATTTAAGTTCAACGGTGAAAGAATCTTTTTCTTCTGCCACTGCTCCACCAGCGGCTGGTCCAGCGGCGGCCATCATTTGAGCCGAAACGCCGAACTTCTTTTCTAGAGTCTTAACTAATTCATTTAATTCCAAAACGGTCATCTTCTCAATCTTGTCAATCAAATCTTTAAATTGAGCCGGAACAACAAAATCTTCAGAAGTTTCTTCCTTGGTTTCCT
Source organism: Candidatus Vogelbacteria bacterium (assembly GCA_011049365.1). Classification (GTDB taxonomy): domain Bacteria; phylum Patescibacteriota; class Minisyncoccia; order Phycocordibacterales; family XYD1-FULL-46-19; genus DSBD01. The sequence goes on along the minus strand of DSBD01000021.1, from coordinate 7,360 downwards.
TTTTTACTTCTTCCTTTTTACTATCTTCTTTGGACTCTTCCTTTTTCTCTTCTACCACTTCTTTTTCTTCTTTCTTTTCTTCCTTGACATCTTCTTTTTTATCATCAGTTGTTTTATTATTTTCGTCAGACATATTCAAATTATTAATTAATTGTTAATCATTTTTTTGCTCAGCTATCTGCCCAGCAACCATTGCCAAACTAGCTAAAGGCCAATTAAGCAAGCCGACCAAACGTCCATAAAGAACTTCTCGCGAAGGTATTTGTGCTACTTCTAACATCTCCGACATATTCATATAGCGTCCATCAAAAACACCACCGACAATTTGTACATTATCTTTATACTTCTTACTGAATTCATAAACTTCTCTAGCCGGAGCTAATAAATCATCTCCGGTCGCCAAAGCAATTTCCCCCTCCAAAGATGGCACTTCACCTTCAAACTTTTTATCTCCTAGAGCTAGACGAATCAAAGTTTTTTTGGCAACAAAATATTTTACACCACTTTCTTTAAGAGCTCGGCGAAAAGCCGAAGTTTCGTTTACCGACAAACCATGAAAGTTAACGAAGACAGCTGACTTGGCATCAGAAAGCATTTCTTTCAATTTAGCCAAAATATCTATTTTTTTCTCTTTGGTTATAGCCATATTTATATTTTAAATAAAAAAACGGCCTAAGACCGCAGATAGATATCGACCTCCGATCATTATTGATCGGCCACACCCTTTATTAAAACAATAACAAGGGCCTTAGTAGGACTTACAAAACGCCTACCATCTACGGCTCTAGTAGCTTTATACTAAATTAATAAATAATTATTGTCAATCTATTAATTATCAGCCAAATCACCGCCAAAGAGTGGTTCATCATAATAATAGTAATTATAGGCAACAAAAAATATACCTAAAGACAAACCTATTAGAATAGTAAAAATAGCAAACATCTTCCAAAAATCATTATTAAACATTAGTTATATTATAAATCTTCTAAACAAAATCTCAAAATCTCAACGCCAAAAAATAGCCCGACGAAACATTTTCCGCCAAAAAGGTTTTTCAGTATTTAAAACTAAAGCCAATTCCGGTTCTTTAATTGGCGATGAAGCTGAAGTTGATTTCTGTATAACTTCTTCAGTTGATTCTGTTTGAATAGTTTCTTCCTCGGTTAATTTTTCTTTGACTGGCTCAACTTTGGGTTCAGAGGAAACTTGAGCCAGTTTTCTCTCTAATTCCCAAACTCTGGATTGGAGAAGATTATAATTCCTTTCTGCCTCTTGAAGAGCTAAGTTTTGATTTGTTGTTTCTTGAACAATAACTTCTTCTTGAATAATTGCTTGTTTGGTTGATAAATAATCGGAAGCTTTTTTACCGCTTGGCAAATTTAAAATAATATTATTTCCTAGCTCTCTACCATCAAAAATACTTAAAGATAACTTTAATTCATTTCTGGCACTAATAATAGTATCAACTGGGAAAATATATTCTGTTTGCTTGCTTAATAATTTCCAGCCACCCAAATTTATTTCTTTATTCCCTTCATTTTTTAAAACTAAATAATTTTCATTTTTATTAAAATCAACAACTTCTACTAGAGCTGGAACTATCTCAACCTTAATTCTGGAAACTGATCGAACTGAATCGGCCGAAGAATTCAAAACTACTTCATAAATACCAGGAAATTCATAACTATGCTCTATTACTTCACCTGATTTGGCAAAGCCATCACCCATTGTCCAATCATAATAGATACGACTACTTAAATCTTTTTCAGTTATTTTTTCCGCTTTAAAGACAAGAGGCGCTCCAACCACTCCCAAACGATGCCGACCGGCCGATACTTCCAATTGCGGTTTGGACGGTGATGTTGTTACTAAGGGGGCTGGGGAGCTATGAGCCGAACCGCCAGCAGATATTGGAAGGACAACCACGTCTTCATCTTCTTGGTCTTCAGGCTCGTCAATTAAAAAATCAGAAATTTGAGCTGAAATTTCAAATTCAGGTATCCAATTATCTGCATCTCCGTAACCAGCTTTAAGAGTTATAACATCTTCAGAAGAATAATTCCTATAATAAAAATGGTGATTGGCGGAGACCCCTCTATTAATTCTACCTATTGGAGGCTCATTATCAGCTTGCCTAGTAAAAATACCACTTCCGGAAGTTTCAAAAGATATCCTCAAGGGGCTAATAGCTTCGGATGACACCTTACATTCTTCCCCACTGCTATCTTGAGATTGAACGGTTAATGATAAATTATGTTCATCACTAGACCATGAACCTTTCAAAATAGCTATTTGTGACACTTGGCAATCCCCACCCCAAACAAAATTAAAAGGAATTAATAAAAACAAAATTAAGAAAAGAAGTTTTAGTCCTTTCATATCACTTTTTATTAAAAACTAACAATACTTATTGCAAAGAATAGATAGTTGGTGATTTTATCGCTATTTTATAAATATTCTCCAATAAATCTCCACCAGCGTAACCCAAAACTACCGCCATTGAAAAAGGTATCCTTTCAAAACCTAAAAGAATAATTCCCAAATCAGCAGTGATATAAGAAGCTAAAAGACCAATAGCTCCAGATAAAAGCATCATTAAAGAAAAATATAGTGGCCGGAAAGGCACATCTTTGTATGATTGTTGATGTTTAATAAAACCGACCAAGCCACGCACTACCCCGCCGAGGAAACCGCCGAGAATGATAGAAATTTGTATCATAAATATTTAAATAATTAATATGATAATTGATTGACCTTTCTACCCTTAGAATCATAAAGGGTAATTACTTCTCTATTGTCCGCCCACAAGGACCAAGTTTGATATAAAAATATTCGCCATTCTGGCTGATGAAAATCATCTTGGAGAAAATGTTTACGGACACAAGATTCATAATTATAATTTTCTTCTACAAATTCCCGACAACTCCGCGATAAACCACTAACTCCATCTATCTCTCCCGCCCTATCACCATAAGTAACTATTTCCGGAGTTCGACAACGAGCTAGACGACGAACAAAAGCATAACAATCATCATCTAGAGAACCTACTCCCGGAAAATCTATCGGCCTAGGACAACTTCTTCTAATTGAAGGTTGAAAACGATAATTAGGCAAAACATCTAAATAACCCAAACAGATATTAGACTTGAAACTAACATCAATATCCACCGGTCTTAGACTGGGCATCCGACCTGATAAAACAATAGCTTTTTCTCCCGGCTCTAAAACTATATCCCGTCTCAAGCGCCAATCTTTATTGGTAAAAAGATATAAAATACCTTGTGGGATAACAACTCTTTTCCCACCTCGTAAAGGATTATTTTCCAAAATCCAACCACTAATATTAACCGGCTCTTTTGCTCGTTTAGAATATTCCAAAATAATATATTCTTCTCGTGGTTGAATTGTCTTGCCGGCATTACCACGACGGATAGTAAAAAGACCTTCCCAAGGTGAAATAGTCGGGTCTTGATATATTTCTTCCACCCTCTCTTTTTGTTTATCCGACTCCTTTTTATCTTCCTTGCTCCCACCTTCAGTAATAACAGATATAGAAGATGGCCGAGGCGGAGAAAAAAAATCAGCTCTTTTTTCCGGCTCAGTTTTTAGCCAGAAATAAAACATGGTAAACATCAAAACAAAGAAAACCAAAAGAATAGCTTTGTTATTCATTAGTTTTAATTATAGCAAAAAATATTATTGACAAAAACTATAAAGGAAAGTAGGATATAGAAAGTTGTTACTTCTGGAGATGGCGAAAAGAACATCTCACCTAACCTCCTTCTATGCTATGTTTGTCTGTTCTTCGCCATCTCCTCCACTTGCCTCTCTTGTTCTGTCGGAAATCGTCTTACACTTCACCACGAATACACAGCAGACGGTCTCTCCGTCAGAATTCAAAAGGCCGGCTTCTTGCCCTGAGAAGTCGGCCGTTCTTTTTTGACAAAATGATGAAAAAATAATAGATTATACAGCAGACTTTAAGAGAGGGGGTCTGATAAAGTTGAACAAGCCCAAGTCCAACATCTCATCTTCCCCCTCTCTCGCCAAGTTTTATTGACAAATAATTTAGATTATGTTAAGATACACAACAGTTGTACTTTCATGAACCCATCCGTAGAGGGAAAGCGTCGTTCGCCGAAACGCCAGAGTATCCATCAAAAGCCGCTTTCCTTCCCTTATTTTTTCTCGGCGAGGTCGTCACCAATAATACCCCGGCCCAGTTAGCAGAGCCAAATTATAAAAAAACAGGACCTCGCCGACCAAAAACCCAGGCCATCACTCGTGATGGCCTTTTCTCATTCAAAACAAAAACTTTTCATTTTTTTCTTGATTTCAAGATAATCAGGCCTAGTTTTGGCTACCAAAGCCCAAAAAGCTGGTCCATGATTCATTTCTCGTAAATGACATAATTCATGAATTACTACATAATCAAGAAATTTTTCAGGTAAAAATATCAAACGATAATTAAAATTTAGATTTTTCTTAGAAGAACAACTCCCCCATCTGCTTTTCCCTCGTCTGATGTATATCTTATTATATAAAAAACCATAGAGACTATTATAGTATTCAACTTTTTCTTTTAAGATTTGGCGAGCTTTTTCTTTATAAAGAAGATAGTCATCAGTTGGCATCTTGGTATTTTTTAATTTTTCTTTTATCCAAGACTCTTTATTAATTAAAAAATTATCAATAGCCCTTTTGCTTAAAAATTTGGGATAAGTTAATAAAACTTGGCCATCTTGAGAGACTGAAAGACGCAAACATTTAAATCTAGGATGAGCTATTTTCTTTATTCTGTATGACATCAAACAATTATATCTGTTTTGGGGCTAAACAAAAACCCCCGCCGAAGCAAGAGTTAATGTTTGTATATAAGATTAAAAAGTATTATTTTCTTTTTTCTATAATTTCAACATACTCACCAACAAAGATATTTAATAACCTTAAATTGTTTCTTATTACAAAAACAGAGATATGTTTATCTTTCGGAATAACTATCGGTCTAATAAGACCGGGACGGTAATATATTCTATGATCACTTTTTTCTCTTGATAATTTACAACCAACAAATAATAAGAATTTTTCAAATTTTATCCAATCAATTGACTTAATTCCTGCTATTTACAAATATTTTAAACACTAACTGGAATCTGACTTTGACCAACTACCAGTGGTGGCAACCAATTATTTTGCTTTCTCTTGGACCAACCAAGTCCACTCAAAATCTCGGGAAAAGTTCCATTTTTAAAAATCTCTTCAAAAAATAAAGAGGCGGCTTCTTTAAATCTTTTTTGGGCTAATTCTAAATTATCAGCCGAAGTAGATAAATCCAAAGCGGGACTATAGACGACAAAAATCTTTCCTTCTTTAATAAGAGAAACTTGTAAATTATATTCTATAATGTCTTTTTTATCTTTTTTCATATCTACTTTGCTTTATATCCAACCTAGAGTAAAGTCAAGTTGACTTTAGGTTGAAATATTTAAAAAATGCTTGATTTATAAGGCTAAAATGACCAACCTATTAAAATATTTGGGCCTAAAAAGTGCAGATCCCGAATTGACTAATCAAAATTCCCACGGATAAATAAATTCTTTTCGATCTTTCTTACCACTCAAGCCAATTACCAAATATTCGTTAATATTATAGTGTTTTATAAAATAATTCATAGCTTCAGATTTGAAACCGGAAAAATTAAACTTTATCTCAACCGGGACAATAATATTATTTTTTTTCCTTAAAATAAAATCTATTTCTTTTCTATCTTTGGTCCGCCAATAAAAAACATTATCTTGGTCAAAATTCTTAACCAATTCACTATATATGGCAGTCTCCAAAGCCGAACCGGTAATCTTCTTTTGTAGCCCACGATAGCGCAACATCTGCATTAAGCCGGAATCATAAAAATATATCTTGGGAGTTTTAAATAATTCACTTCTGATATTATTATAATATGGTTTAACCAGTTTTAAGATATAAGTATTTTCCAAAATAAACAAATATTTCTCTATGGTTGTTTTTGATAAATCGCAAGTATTGGATAACTCCGAAATATTCAAAAGTTGCCCACTCTGAACAGCTAATATTTCTAAAAGCTTATTAAATTTCTCAATTTCCTTTATTTCCGCCAAATCTCTAATATCTCTTCTAACATAAGTATCTATAATCTGTTGCAAGTATTTCTCTTTCATTTCCACTTCAGCGGTCAAAACTATTTTGGGATAACCTCCATAAAGAATATAATCTTTAAAAAAAGATTTCAATTCGTCTATTTTCTTATCAGTTGTTGTGATTTTTTTATCAAAATGATAATTATTGAATAATAAGTATTCGCTAAAGGAAAGATTAAATATTTCAAAATTAACAGTTCGTCCGACCAAAGAATCCTTAAACTTATTTTTAATTTCAAAACTGGAAGAACCGGAAACTATTAGTTTTAAATATTTATGATGGTCGGCTATAAGTTTTAAAAATTCAGAAGGATTATCTAAATACTGAATTTCGTCTATGAAAACAAAAGTCTTTCGTTGCTCTAAAAGAAATCCTTCACCTTTTAGATAATTAAGAAAACCTTCCGGGCCGGAATTTAAAATATCCACCATCCGAGAATCTTCCAGGTCTATATAATGAGTTATTTTATTATCATTTATTAGATAATCTCTCAACCAATACATAATAGATGTTTTGCCAACCTGTCTAGCCCCATGTAAGACAACTATATCTCCAGTATCTAAATACTTTAATATTTCATCTATTATTTTTCTCTTAAATATCCTTTTTTTCATATCTACTTTACTTTATATCCAACCTAGAGCAAAGTCAAATTAGCTTTAGGTTGAAATATTTAAAAAATGCTTGATTTATAAGGCTAAAATGACCAACCTGCTAAAATATTTAGGCTGAAAATGCGAATTTGTAGTTTAAAAGAGTAGAAAATTAATTTTAAGATAAACAAAAACCCCCGCCGCAGCGGGGGTTTTTGCACCCATCTAGCAAGAAGCTAGATCACAAGAGGGTTAGTTTGTTAGATATCTAGAAGCCTTTAAGGCATCTAAACCAAAATATAGAGCATAATCGTCAGGCGGGGTATCAGTTAGTCCCCAATTTATAGCAGTTACCCATAATGACTTAGTACCAGCAGTTGCTCCACCTCCATTATCCATTGAACCCTTAACTTCAAATGTCCTAGTTGAACCAGAAGCGATAAAGTATGCAATAAATGTATCTCCAACCTTAGCAGGTGAATTTAATTCATCAAGAGTATGATCTTGAGCAGTAGTATCTACATCAAGAGTTACAGTAGGGTCCTTACTAATGTAGACATCTTTACCTTCAGCTTTAAGGCTAAATATAAAGG
>DSBD01000047.1 GCA_011049365.1 Candidatus Vogelbacteria bacterium | reverse complement strand
TTTAGCTCTGGTTGATGGTGTGCCAAAACTTCTTAATCTAAAGGGTTTGTTAGAAGAATTCATTAAACATCGTCAAGAAGTGATTGTTCGTCGGACAAAATATGATTTAAAGCAAGCTGAAGACCGCGAACATATTCTTTTGGGTTTAACTAAAGCCCTTGACCACATTGACGAGATTATAAAAACAATTAAAAAATCATCTGATACCAAAGATGCGCATGGTAAATTGATGAAGCAATTTAAATTCTCTGACCGACAAGCAACGGCTATTTTGGAAATGAAATTACAAAAATTGGCCGGTTTAGAAAGAAAGAAAATAGAGGATGAATTGAAAGAGAAGCAGAGATTAATAAAAGAATACAAAGCCATATTGGTGGATTCGAAAAAGGTTATAAAAATAATGAAAGATGAATTTATAGAAATAAAAGAAAAATATGGTGATGATAGAAAAACTAAAGTTATTAAATCAGCCATCAAGGAAATAAATCCTGAAGATTTAATTCCTGAGAAGGAAGATGTTTTGGTTATTACTTCCGGAGGCTATATCAAAAGGACTGACCCCAAGGAATATCGTTCACAAAAACGAGGTGGTAAAGGAGTGATAGATTTAAATGTTAAAGAAGAAGATTTTGTTTCTATCTTCCTAACAGCCAGCACTCATGATGATTTATTATTCTTCAGTGATCGAGGTAAAGTTTATCAAACTAAAATGTATGATATTCCCGATTCTCGTCGAGTTTCCAGAGGGAAATCTATAATGAATTTTCTTTCCCTAGAAGCTGAAGAAAGAATCACTTCAGTCTGCCCCCGCTCTAAAGAAGATAAAACTGATGACTCTTTCATATTTATGATTACTAAAAAGGGAGTAGCTAAAAAGGTTGAATCTAAGAATTTTAAAGATGTCAGGCGCAGTGGTCTTTTGGCTATTAAATTAGCTAAGGGTGATGATTTATTTTCAGTATTAAAAGTCAAAGAGGGCGATAATATAATTTTAGCTACAAAAGAAGGTCAATCTATTTGTTTTAATCAGAAAGATTTAAGGCCAATGGGTCGTCAAGCGGCCGGTGTTAGGGCTCTACGTCTTAAAAAGGGTGATGAAGTGGTTGGGGCTTCATCTTTTCCTCCTTCAACTGACGGGCGTTTCTTGGTGTTAAGCGAAAAAGGTTATGGTAAAATGACTGAATTATCTGAATATCGAGCCCAGAAGCGAGGTGGTTCTGGTGTTAAGACGGCCAAAGTTACGGATAAAACCGGTAAGTTGGTAATTGCTAGAATAATTACTGATGAAGAAGAAATTATTGCTATTAGTCGTCAAGGTCAGGTTATTAGGACAAAAATATCGGAACTGCCTATTTTAGGACGACAGACTCAAGGGGTAAGGATAATGAGGATGAAGGACAAGGATGCAGTAGCCACTTTCACTTGTTTATAAACTATTAATTGTTATAATTAATAATATGAATATCTCAGAAATAAAAAAACATTTAGAAAAGTTGAATTTGGTTCCGGGAGAACGAGTAGCTGACTTTGGAGCCGGTTCAGGTATTTATACTATAGAAGCTGCTAGACAAATTGGTCATAAGGGTAAAGTCTATGCCATAGAAATTCAAAAAGAATTATTAGAAAAAATTAAACAATTGGCCAGTCAGGAGAGCTTAGATAATATTGAGTATTTTTGGGGTGATTTAGAAGAAAATGGCGGTTCTAAATTAGGTGATTCTTCTGTGGATGCGGTTATATTAGCCAATATAATCTTTCAAGTAGAAAAGAAAGATATTTTACTTCAAGAGGCCTATAGAGTTCTAAAACCTTTGGGGCGATTGTTGATTATAGATTGGTCTGGCTCATATTCTAATCTTGGTCCGCCAGAAGAATATGTGGTCAAAGAAGAGGAAGCTAATCAGCTGGCTGCTCAAGCCGGTTTACACCAAGAAGATAATTTTCGAGCCGGTGATTATCATTATGGACTTATTTTTACCAAGCAAGCAAGTTGATAAATGAAAATTTTCCAAATAATTTTTCTGATTGTTTTTATTTTCGTCGCTGTAGTTGCTGTTTTAATTTTTGCCGGTATTTTACCGGGATTTAGAGCTGACACAGCTAAAACGACAGTCCCCTTAACTATTTGGGGAGTTTGGCCGGCTACTGATAGTAATATTAGAAATTTAATAAGTCGTTTTAATAGTCAATATGAGGGTCAAGTATCTTTAAATTATGTCCAAAAAAATATCAATACTTTAGAAAATGATTTTTTAAACGAATTGGCTCGTGGCTCGGCGCCGGATATAATTTTCTTCCCTGATGATTTTATTATCAAACATCGTAATAAAGTAACAGCTATTCCTTATCAAGATTTATCTATTCGTCAATTTCGAGATACTTTTTTACCGGCTGGAGAAATTTTTATGGATGGAAGAGGGACTTTCGCTTTACCTATCTTAGTGGATCCTTTAGTGATGTATTATAACCCTGATTATTATGCTAATGTTGGCCTAGCTCGTCCGCCTAGCACTTGGCCGGAAGTTGTTAACACTTTAGAATTTTTGAATGAAATTGATGAACGGCGCAATGTTATCAGAAGCGGTCTGGCAATGGGGGAAACCGTTAATATTAATCGTTTCAAAGAAATTTTCTTAACTTTATTATTTCAATCCGGTACTGAGGTTATTTCCAGAAGTGGTAATGAATATCGAGTTGTTTTAGCTGAGGCAACCGGTCAAGCATATTCTCCCGCTTTAGCTACTTTAAATTTCTTTTTAGAATTTTCTGACCCGCGCAGAGTTAACTATAGTTGGAATCGCTCCTTACCGATGGACAGAGAGATGTTCCTTTCGGGACGTTTGGCTAATTATTTTGGTTTAATGAGTGATTTAAGGATTTTGCGAAGTCGTAATCCTAATCTTAATATTGACGCTGTAGTCATACCCCAAAGAGATCAAAGCTTAAATCGGATAACTTTTGGCCGAGTCTATGGCTTGGCGGTGCCGACTGCCTCTCGTAACAGAGCTACTGCTATTTGGACAGCTAAAATTTTAGCCTACAATTGGCCGGTTGAAAATATTGTTATAGCTTCAGGTCTAGTTCCTGCCCGTCGTAATTTATTAGTGGCTGACCCGCGCGACCCTCTGCAAGATGTTTTCTATCGTTCGGCTTTAATAATTAAAACTTGGCCTGATCCGGATATTCTTTCTTCCGGCGCAATATTACAAAGGATAGTTAATGATGTTAATACCGGCCGAGCTCGGCCCGAAGGAGCTATCTCTAATGCGACAGAAGAATTAAGAGGGTTAATAAGATAATTATGAAAAGATTAAGTATATTTTTGTTAATAATCCTAATGTCATTGATTTTAATACCGGTCATTTCTCTAGCTCAAGATAGTGATGGAAGATTGGTAACTTGTGGTTTTGGTGGTGATGATTGTACTTTTGATGATTTATTACAGATGGTTAATAATATAATCAATTTTATTGTTTTTGCCCTAGTGGCTCCCTTAGCCGCTTTGGCTATTGCCGCTTCCGGTATTATGATGGTTGTTTATTCCGGTAATGAAAGTAAGGTTGGTCAAGCCAAAGAAATTCTCTATTATGCTGTTTTGGGCTTAATAATTTCTTTATCAGCTGTTTTGGTTGTTACGGCGGTGGTTAGAACTTTAGTAAAAGATGAAGGTCCGGGAGGAGCAATTAGGGGGAGATTAGAAGAGCTTGAATTAGATGAAAATTAGATTAGATAATGTAATAATTTTAAAATTCAATGATATAATATAAATATGAAAACTTTTCAAAAAATATATTTTGCTTTAATTGTCTTTTTAATCAATTTTTTGTCTTTTCGTTTTAGTTTGGCAGATGAAGAGCCTCCAAGAATTGGAGAAGATGCAGGCGGTGGTGGAGTGGCATTACAGAATCCCTTAAAAGCGGAAAGTTTCGCTGGTTTTATACAGGAAATTCTTAGTATAGTTGTTAGGGTTGGTTTGCCGATGATTGTTATTTTTATGATGTATGTCGGTTTTCTTTTCATCAAAGCTCGTGGCAATGAACAAGAATTAACCAAGGCCAAAACTGCTTTTGTTTATGCCGTTATTGGCGCCGCTTTAATTTTAGGTGCTTGGGTAATTTCTGTTGGTATTGCAAATACTATTAGGGACTTAGGGGGAACATCTTAATTTTTATGAACTCACTTTTCAAAAAAATTATTATACTATCTTCCTTAATTCTTTTGCCTGCTAATTTGGTTTTGGCTCAAGAGTCACAACATTTAGGTGATATATTTCAAAAAATAATCAATGTTGTTTTTGCCCCCTTGGTCGCTATTTTGATTGGTCTAGGATTAGTGTCTTTTTTCTGGGGACTTATAAAGTATCTTTCTTCAATAGATAATGAAGAAGATCAGAAAAAAGCTAAGAGTCTTATAATTTATGGAATAGTTATTTTATTTATCATGGTTTCGGTTTGGGGTTTGGTGGCTATGATTCAAACTTCTTTTTTGCCAGGAGCTTCTTTAGACCCAGTTACTCCACAATTTTGATTGTTTTTCTTAGGTCTTTTTTATATAATATATTATATAAAAATAACAAATAAAAATATGAAAAAGGTAATTTATTTATCACTTTTGGATGTATTATTCTTACCTAGTATGACTTTAGCTCAAGAGGGGACTATTCAGAATGCTGTGGAGGTATTCGGTGGTATAATTGCTTTACTAATACCAATAATGATTGCTTTGGGTATTGTTATTTTCTTTTATGGTTTAGCGATGTATTTATTAAAAGCCGGCGAAGAAGAAGGTCAAAGAGGAGCAAGGAATTTGATGATTTATGGCGTGGTAGCTGTTTTTGTGATGGTCTCAATTTGGGGTTTGGTAGCTATGATCCGCGAAAGCTTTGGAGTTGAGAGTGATACCGATTTACCAATTCCTCAAGTCCCGGGAGTTACTCCGTTGTAATAGTTATTAATAATATCACTTGGATTTATTTTTATTTAAAATATATAAATGAAAAAAACTTATCTCTATCTTCTAGTTTTTATCTTGTCATTACCAACTTTGGTTATGGCTCAAGATGGTGGACAAACATTGTCCACCATGATTAATAATACTCTGAGTATAATTTTTACTCCTCTTGTTGCTTTGTTAATAGGTCTTGGTTTATTAGTATTCTTGTGGGGTTTAGTTAGATATATAGGTTCTGCTGATAATGAGGAAGGGCAAAAAAATGCCAGGAATATTATGATTTACGGTATAATCGGTCTTTTTGTTATGGTGACTGTTTGGGGTCTAGTAAATGTCGTAGTAAAAACTTTTTTTAGTGGGGATATGGAAACACCGGATCCTATGCAATTGTTTCCTTCTTAATGTTGCCCGATATTGAAGTTATTGATATAATTAAAAAGGTCGTTAGAAAATTATAAATTAGATTTATTATAAAATGAAAAAATTATTATATTTATCTCTTCCTACTTTGCTATTAACTCCTTTTGCTTTTGTTAGTGCTGCTGGATTAGATGATGTAGTGGACACTATTGGTAATTTGATTTCTGCCTTGATTCCTATAATGTTAGCTTTGGCTGTCGTGGTCTTTTTCTGGGGCTTGGCTATGTATCTCTTAAAGGCTGGAGATGAAGAAGGCCAAAAAGGAGCTAGGAATTTGATGATTTATGGTGTTATTGCTATTTTCGTTATGGTTTCGTTGTGGGGATTAGTTGGTATTTTGGCCAGCACTTTTGGAGTTGAGGACGAATCAGCTCCAAATATTGACTGGTTTCAACAGTAAAAATGTTTTGGGAGCAATTAGCTAATAGTGATCTAAACTTAGAAGGACTTTTAGAAAATATAAATAGTCAGATAGTAAATCCGATTATTTTGTTGTTAATGGGGGCCGGTCTGATAGTTTTCCTTTATGGCTTGGTAGAAATGATACAAGGAGCTGACAATGAAGAAGCCAGGAAAAAAGGTCAGCAGCATATGGTTTGGGGGATAATTGGTTTGTTTATAATGGTAGCAGTTTTTGGAATAATAAATGTCATTATCTCCACCATTAGTGCCATAAGTGGCTAATTGGAAAATACGTAAAACGAAATAACGCCCGGGAGAATTTCTTCTCTCGGGCGTTTTAGTGTCCAAATGTGTAGGGGTTAGAGGCGGTGAAGCCTCCAGAGTCCCCGCTGGAGTTTGCCAGCGTCTTTGCCTCGGGGAATGATATATTCATATTGTCCCGAGAAAAATCCCAACTGATGACCATCATCATTGACAAGCCACTTGCCGATGATATTAGTTTGGTCGCCATGGGGACGTGTCCATCGTCGAACGAACTTCCCTTCGTTATTTCCAATATCTCTGGTCCAGAGATATTGGTATCCTGGTCCACCGCAACGAATGACCATTGGTTGTCCATCTGCACCGATGATTATCTCGGCCTGCATGGAGCCAAAGGCTTTTTCAGCTGAGATATCCAGGAGTTCTAACTCTAGATACCAAAGGCCTGGAGCAAAAGGAGACGGTTCTTCAGTGGTGGCAGTAATGGTTTCCCAGTTTCGCCAGAGGAAACCCAGGGCGATGATAATACAGATTGTCGCCAGAGTCCAGCCAATCTTTTTGCCGGTTATTATATTGGCACGGTGCAATTGGTATACCGCAAGGCCTATCAATATCGTTAGTGCTGGAACCAAAAGGGCGATAAATAGGGCAATCATTTCGAACCTCCTTTCTTAAGCAGTCCTGGAGCTATTGAATTAAGTAGCACTGCTGCCGTAGCTATATTTTCATTCACTCCTTGATCTATCAAACCCTTAGCAGCTGCAGCTAAACCCTCACCCTCAATTTCCGATCTTTCCTTGTTCTTCTTGGCAACAAACTCTCTCGTGCTTGCCTCACGAAGTTCATCCTTATTGCCACCAACAATCTGAACCTCGTGAATCTCAATTTTCCTTATATCGATGCCATATTCTTCCAGTAGCATCTTCTTGGTTTCATTGAGATTTTCATCCAGCTCTTTTTCGACCTCCTTACCTTGACTGATGAGTTCGTCGAAAGTTTTCGTTCCAAGATAGTCCCGAGCTTTGGCTTGAACCTTATTAGAGACAGTCTCAAGCCACTTTTGAACTCTAAACAAGGCCTTATAGGGGTTTTTTACCCTAATTGTGAGGAGAAGGCCAACGTCTATCGGTACATTCTCACTCTTACCACTACCGGCCGCACCACCAGTCTCGGCATCTTTGACGACAACAAAGTAGACGTAGTCATTTAGGAAAACAAACTCCGTTACTTCATTGTTCCGTGCCTTCACTTGTCCTTGCTCAACAGTTGAGAAGGAGAATTTATAAGAGTAAATGCTTCTCCAAGGGTGAATGCCTACCCAATAGATTCCCAACCGAGACAATAATCTGTCCCACCAGTTATTCAGTACCAGTGGTGGATCACTAGGGCTGCTATCGACTACATCTCCATTTTTATCAAGGTGATGATCACGCCATGATATTATAGTCCTGACATAATCCTCTCCCTTGACAACGATTTTTGCCCGTCCCTCAGGGATGGTTGTAAAGAAAAAATTTTTCTCTGCCAACCAGTAACCCCAAAGAGGGAACGACAAAACAATTCCGAGAGCAATACTGACCAGTGCGGCTAATATATACAAGATAACCATAACAATCTCCTTTGAAGACGGTCGCTTGGCGACTCGTCCGTTTTTTCAAACACCATACTACACAAAACTAACTGGATTATAGCACAAAAAATATCATTTTGTCAATGTCAAAAATAACCTTGTTTTTAAGGTTAAATTAGTAAAATCTAGGATACTTTCATAATTAAATTGTATTGTCTCCGCCGTTCAAGTCCTCTCCTCACCTCACAAACAAAAATCGCCCAATGTTTTCACATTGAGCTCATTTGTTATGTGGGCGGGAGAGGACTTGTCCGCGATTACTAAGTAAATTCATCACTTTGTTCTTCATTTACTAAGTATCACTGGACGCGGCTCGGCCTCGATGGCTTCACCATCGGCTTTGCGGCCTCCGCCGTTCAAGTCCTCTCCTCACCTCACAAACAAAAATCGCCCAATGTTTTCACATTGAGCTCATTTGTTATGTGGGCGGGAGAGGACTTGTCCGCGATT
>DSBD01000063.1 GCA_011049365.1 Candidatus Vogelbacteria bacterium | reverse complement strand
GTGTAGATATGGAGAGAGGAGAGAAATTATACAGAGTCATAATAAAGACTTCTCGCCCCGGTATGATTATTGGACGAAACGGTGAAGGAGCGCTAAAGCTAAAAGATGATATTATTAAAGTTTTAAGCAAAACTGGAGTTGCTTTACCAACAGAAATTAAAGTTGATATTGAAGAAATTAAAAATCCGGAAGCCCAAGCTCCAATTTTGGCTCAAATGGCAGCTGAAGCATTAGAAAAAAGAATGCCATTCAAACGAGTAATGAAGCAAACGATAGAAAAAGCTATGTCAGCTAAAGGAGTTCAGGGGGTTAAAATTGTTTTATCTGGACGTCTAGGAGGGGCTGAGATGAGTCGAAAAGAGATTTTAAAAGAGGGAAGGATACCTTTGACCACCTTGAAAGCTGATGTTGATTTTGCCCGAGAAAAAGCCTATTTGCCTTATGGGGTTATAGGTATCAAGGTTTGGGTTTATCGGGGAGAAATTTTTAATGATAATTAATATTTTTTGTTATGCCTTTATTATTTCCTAAAAAAGTAAAATATAGAAAATGGCAGACCGGCCGAGTTGGCAGTAAAGAAAGGACGGCCTCTCGGGGTATTAAGCTTGATTTTGGTTCTTATGGTTTAAAAGCTTTGACCGGCGCTCGCATAAAATCTAATCAAATAGAGGCTGCTCGTAAAACTATTTCTAGACAAATGCAGAAGAAAGGAAAATTGTGGATTAGAATTTTCCCTGACCGACCATATACTGCTAAAGCTGCCGAAGTTGGTATGGGTAAGGGCAAGGGTGATTTACAAGGTTATGTTTTTGAAGTTTTGCCCGGTCGGATAATTTTTGAAGTTGATGGATTGGATGAGGAAGTAGCTAAAGAGGCCTTGCGAAAAGCTGGCGCTAAATTACCAATCAAAACTAGAATAATTTCCAGAGATAATGATTAATAAAAAATATGGCTAAGAAAAAAGATTTAACAACCAAAACAGAGTCAGAACTTCAGAAAGTTATCAGAGAAAAAAGATTAGCTTTGCGTGATTTTTATTTTGATTTGGCTGGTGGTAAAGTCACTAATGTTAAAAAAGGAAAAAATATTAAAAAGGAGGTTGCCAGAATTATGACCGCCTGGAGAAAAAAAGAATTAATGGAAAATAAATAGTTTATGAAAATTGAAAATAAAAATAAAAAACAGTTAAAGGGAGTGGTTGTTTCAGATAAGATGGAGAAAACAGCTGTAGTTTCGGTAATTCATTTAGTAAAACATCCTAAATATGGAAAATTTATAAAAAAAATAAAAAGATATAAGGCTGAAAATCCTGAGAATCGTTTTAAAATTGGTCAAAAAGTTATTATCAGAGAAACAAGACCTTTATCTAAAGATAAGTCTTTTATTATTGTTTCCTTAAGTTAAGTTTATTATGATTCAACCGATGTCTATAGTTAAAGTTGTGGATAATACCGGAGCAAAAATCGGGCGGGTTTTTAAAGTTTTAGGTGGTTCAAAGAGAAGATATGCTGAAATTGGCGATGTGGTAGTAATGTCCATACAAATTGCCGAGCCAAGAAAACCAATAAAAAAGAAAGAAGTTGTTCAAGCTGTAGTGGTTAGACAAAAGAAACCATTCCGTCGTCTTGATGGTTCTTATGTTCGCTTTGATGAAAATGCTGTTGTTATTTTAGAAAAGGGTAAAAAAGATCCTCGAGGTGGGAGAATATTCGGACCGATACCTAGGGAATTGGCCGATAAAGGTTATCAGAAAATAATTTCTCAAGCTCCAGAAGTAGTTTAGATTTTAATAAATAATATGAGCACTAAAATTATCAAAAAAGGTGATACAGTTCAAATTTTAACCGGAGAAGATAAGGGCAAGAGCGGTAAGGTTCTTAAAGTTTTTAGAACCACTGGTTTAGTTTTGGTTGAAGGACTTAATTTGAAAAAGAGAAGGATTCGTCCCAAACGAGCCGGTGAAAAAGGTCAGACTGTAGAGGTAGCCACACCACTAGCGATTTCTAATCTGGCTTTATTTTGCAAAACTTGCAAGCGTGGAAAGAGAATTAAAGTTCAAGCAGTAAAGGATAAGAAAATCAGAGTTTGCACTAAGTGTTCTAATCCTTTTTAATTAAAATATTTTTATGAAAACTATTTCTATAAAAGAAAAAATAAAATTAATTGAAAAAGATCTTATGAAAGATCTTGGTTTAAATAATGTCAATTCGTTGCCCAAAATAGAGAAGGTGGTTGTTTCCGTTGGCACGGGCCGTGGCCGAGATACTAAAAAGAATGAATTAGTAATTGAAAAATTAAAAAAAATTACCGGCCAGAAGCCGGTAGGTTGTCAGGCCAAAAAATCAATTGCTACTTTTAAATTGCGTCAGGGTGAAATAATTGGTCAAAAAGTTACTTTGCGCGGGAGTAAAATGTATGATTTTATAGACCGACTTTTAAATATCGCTCTACCTAGAACAAGGGACTTTAAAGGTTTATCGCTCAAAAATATAGACAATATGGGCAATCTAACAATTGGTATAAAAGAGAATATTGTTTTTCCAGAGACTGCTGATGAAGACATAAAGGATGTTTTTGGTTTAGCTATTACTATTATTACGACAGCTAAAAATAAAGCAACGGCTGAATTATTGTTTAAAAAGTTAAATTTTCCCTTCAAATAGGTTTGACAGCAAAGGTAAATATTGCTAGGATACTAAAGGCTCTTCAGGAGCCTTTAGTTTTGTATTACTGAAACAAAAGCGAGAATAAATGACAGAAATCATTTATTCAGCTATTGATTTGTAAATTATGTTTTGGTAACAATATTTTTATTTTATGGCCAAAAAATCAGTTATAGCTAGAGCTCTTAAAGAACCCAAATTTAAAAGTCGGGTTGTTAGACGTTGTTTTCGTTGTGGGCGCAAGAAGGCTTTTATGAGATCTTTTGGTCTGTGTCGTATATGTTTTAGGGAATTTGCTAATGAGGGACAAATACCCGGTATTAAAAAATCATCTTGGTAATTAATTATGTTTTCTGATCCAATCGCTGATATGTTGATAAGAATAAAAAATGCCTCACGAGCTGGCCGAAGCGAGTTGTCTTTACCTTATTCAAAAATTAAGGCTTCTATAGCTAAAGTTCTGTTGAAAAATGGCTTTTTGCGTGATGTTGGCCGAAAGGGTAAAAAAACTACTAAGCAAATCGTATTAATCCTGAATGAAGTTGGTCAAGGCAATATTGTCTCAAATGTTAAGAGAATTTCTAAACCATCTAAAAGAGTTTATTACCGTCTGATAGAATTAAAAAAAATTTCAGTTGACGATAAATTAAGAGTTTTATCAACTCCGCACGGTATTTTATCAGCCCCTGATGCTATTCGTCAAAAAACTGGTGGAGAATTACTTTTTGAGATTTGGTAATATAATTATGTCTAGAATTGGAAAACAAATTATAACTATTCCCGATAAGGTAAAAATAGATTTTACAGCTGGAGTCTTAAAGGTTACTGGACCTTTAGGTGAACTACAAAAAACTTTTCTTCCTAAAATAGAGATAAAAGTTAATGAAAAAGAAATTAGTCTTAATCCTAAAGAAAATGGCAAATTAGCTGAATCTCTCTGGGGTACCTATGCTTCACATATAAAAAATATGATTCAAGGTGTAACTGAAGGTTTTGAGAAGAAGCTTGTTATAGAGGGCGTAGGTTATAAGTTTAATTTAGTTGGTGAAAAGATTGTTTTGGGTATAGGTTATTCTCATGATGTTAATGTTGTTATACCACCCGAAATAAAATGTTCTCTGGAAAAAAATATTTTAACAGTTAATGGTATTGATAAAGAAAAGGTCGGTGAATTTACTGCTCGTTTGAGACAATACAAGAAAACTGAACCCTATAAGGGCAAGGGTATTCGCTATATTGATGAAGTTCCTAGAAGAAAACAGGGTAAAAAAGTAGTTGGTTAAAATATGAAAGATAAAGAAAAAACTAAAAGACTGAAAAGAGAAAATCGTCATCGACGAATCAGGGCTAAAATTTCCGGACGGGCGAATAAACCGCGTTTGGTGGTTTTTCGTTCCAATAAAGATATCTATGCTAGTTTAATAGATGATGATAATGGAAAAGTTTTAATGGCGCTTTCTAGTCGACAGATAACTGACAAGGAAATTAAAGAAATAAGTAAGATTAAAGAGATTCCTAAAGCAGATTTTAAAAAACAAATTAAATCCTTCGCCGTTGGTTTTTTCTTAGCTGGACAAGCTAAGAAGAAAGATATTATCCAAGTAGTTTTTGATAGAGGAGGATATATTTATACTGGTCGAGTCAAAGCTTTGGCGGAGGGAGCAAGAATTGGTGGATTAAAATTTTAAATAATTAACAATGGAGAAAAATACAAAAAGTGAAACAACTAAATCTAGAATTTCTACCCATAAGGGTAAATTTCGTCGGTCAAATGAAAAGCCAGAATTTGATCATCGGGTAGTTGATGTTAGAAGAGTGGCTCGAGTTATGGCTGGTGGTCGTCGATTTAGCTTCTCAGTTGTTTGTATATTGGGCGATCGTCGAGGCCGAGTCGGTGTTGGAATAGGAAAAGCCAGAGATACTGCTTTAGCTATAGAGAAAGCACAGAATAATGCCAAGAAAAATATGATTAAGGTTTTATTGAATGAGAACAAATCAATTCCTTTTCAAACCGAAGCTAAATATGGTGCTTCTGAAATTATTATCAAACCTTCTCCGGGCCGAGGATTAGTGGCTGGTGGTTCAGTTAGAGTTTTATTAGATTTAGCAGGAATAAAAGATGTGAATGCCAAAATTATTTCCCGTAGTAAAAATAAACTCAATAATGCTCGAGCGACCATTGAGGCCTTAAAAAAGTTATCTAATTCCCAAAAATAGTTATGAAAATCCATAATGTAAAAAAATCACAAGCAACAAAAACTTCTAGGCAAGTAGGTCGTGGCGGTGAGAGGGGTTATACTTCCGGCCGAGGTTCAAAAGGTCAAAAATCTAGAGCTGGGCATAAAATTAGGCCGGCTATTAGGGATATAATTAAGAAAATACCCAAAAAGAGAGGTTATCGTTTTTCTGCTCGGTCTAAACCGGAGACAGTTAATTTAGCTGTTTTAGATAAAATATTTCAAGCTAATGATCAAGTTAATCCTGCCAATTTGTTTAAAAAGGGTGTAATTCGTCGTCAAAGTGGTAAGATAAGAGCAATTAAAATTCTTGGCCAAGGGAATGTCTCTAAGCCATTAGTTTTTTCCGGTTGTGCTTTATCTACTTTAGCTGAGAAAAAGATAATTAAAGCCGGTGGAGAAATAAAAGTTTAGGTTTATGAATGATTTTATAAGAAAAACAAAACTTACTTTTGCTGACACAAATCTTCGTCGTCGAATTTTTTTCGTTTTAGCAATTTTATTAATATTTCGTTTTGGAGCATCAATTCCTATTCCGGGAATAGATCGTTTAGCTTTAGAATCGTTTTTCCGCGATAATCAATTTTTCGGTTTATTAGATGTTTTTTCAGGGGGTGGCTTATCTAATTTATCAATTTTTATGCTAGGTGTTGGACCTTTTATTACTGCCTCAATTATTATGCAATTGATGACTTTAATTTCTCCGACCTTAAAACAAATGTTTCATGAAGACGGTGCTATTGGTAGAAAAAAAATAGCTCAATATTCCAGATTATTAACTGTTCCTCTAGCTATGGTTCAAGGTTTTGGTTTATTAATATTGCTTGAAAGACAGGGCATACTTTTTAACCCGGCTAGTATAACTTTAATAGACAGACTTTTTAATGTCGTCGTTATTACTGCTGGCTCTGTTTTACTAATGTGGTTGGGTGAATTAATAAATGAATATGGTATTGGTAATGGAATATCTTTATTAATTTTTGCTGGTATAATTTCAGGCTTGCCCACTGCTGTTACTCAATCATTTTTAGCTTTTAATGTAACTGATTTACCAACCTATTTTGGTTTTGTTTTAGCAGCTGTTCTAATAGTCACTGGGGTGGTGGTGATGACAGAAGCCGAAAGGCCAGTTCCAATTACCTATGCTAAAAGGGTTAGAGGTATGAAAATGTATGGCGGTATTTCAACTTATTTACCGATTAGAGTTAATAATGCCGGAGTAATGCCGATAA
Organism: Candidatus Vogelbacteria bacterium; assembly: GCA_011049365.1. Lineage (GTDB taxonomy): Bacteria > Patescibacteriota > Minisyncoccia > Phycocordibacterales > XYD1-FULL-46-19 > DSBD01. The sequence goes on along the minus strand of DSBD01000063.1, from coordinate 2,517 downwards.
TTTTTGCTTTGGCTATTTTACTTTTTCCTCAAATGATCATCAATTTTTTGTCGCAAATTGATAATGAATTATTGATGACCATTATTAATCCTTTGGCCTCTGTTTTGAATAATGTTTGGTTTTCTTCCGGTCTTTACTTCCTCTTAGTTTTTGGTTTTACCTATTTTTACACGGCCGTTACTTTTGACCCCAAAGCCATATCTGAAAACCTACAAAAAAGCGGTGCCTTTATTCCCGGTATTAGACCAGGTCGGGCAACGATGGAATATTTGACCAAAACTTTAAGTCGTCTAACTTTAGTGGGAGCTATATTTTTAGGATTAGTGGCTATGTTGCCTCTTTTAATGCAAGCCGCGACCGGTATAACTACCTTTGCTATTGGGGGAACAAGTCTTTTAATTGTTGTATCTGTTTTGCTTGATTTTGTTAAGAAGGTGGATGCTCAGATAACAATGCGGGAGTACTAATTTTTAAAAAAGTTTTTTTCTGTTATAATCTTCTAATGAAAAATAAAAATAATTTTTTAAGTAATTTATCAACTGCCTCTTCGCCAAATGTCTTTTTCTTTATTGGTCGGAGTGGTTGTGGAAAAGGAACTCAGGCTAAAAAATTAGTTGAAGATATACAAAAAGCAGACCCGGAACGTAAATTATTTTATATTGAAACTGGAGATAGATTTAGGGAATTTGTCTCTGGTGACTCTCATTCTTCTAGAATAGCCAAAGAAATAATGGAACGTTCGGAAGCCCAACCTCCCTTTTTAGCTATCTGGTTATGGTCAAATTTTTTGATATCTAATTTTACCGGTGATGAGCACTTGGTTTTTGACGGGACCCCTAGGACTCTAACAGAAACAAAAGCTTTAGATGGAGCCAGAGAATTTTATAATTGGTCGTCACCAGTCGTAGTTCATCTAAAAGTTTCGCGAGCCTGGGCTTATGATAGGCTCTCGGGCCGAGGTCGGAAAGATGATCTACGTCCCGGCGATATAGAATCAAGGTTAGATTGGTTTGACAGGTTGGTTTTGCCGGCGATTGAGTATTATCAAGACAATCCCAATTACCGTTTTTTGGAAATTAATGGTGAGCAAAGTATAGAAGAAGTCTATCAAGAAATTTTAGATTCTCTTTCATTTGTTCAGAAGTGGCAATAAGAGATATGGTAAAATTGAAAAGTGCTGATGATATAAAGAAGTTAAGAGAAGGTGGTAAGATATTAGCCAAAGTACTTGATGATATAAGCGCTTTAATTCAACCAGGAATAACTACTTGGTTTCTAGAAGAGAAAGCCAGAGAATTGATTAGTAAAACTGGTGGTCGGCCGGCTTTTTTGAATTTTAAACCAACCGGGGCTAAGAGACCCTACCCAGCGGCTTTATGTGTTTCAATAAACAATGAGATAGTCCATGGTGTTCCTAATATTAATAGGACCATATCAGACGGAGATGTTGTTAGTCTTGATTTAGGATTGGTTTATAAAAATCTTTTTACTGATATGGCTAAAACAATAATTGTTGGCGAAAATACTAAATATAGAAAATTAGTAGAAACAGTTAGAGAGTCTCTTTTAGCCGGTATAAAAGAGGCTTGGCCAGGTAAACATATTGGAGATATCGGAATGGCTATTTCTAAAGTCATTATTCAAAACGGTTTCTCTGTTGTTGAAGGTTTAGGAGGTCACGGGGTGGGTTTTTCAGTTCATGAAGATCCAATAATACCCAACGAAGGTCGGTCAGGACAAGGTGAAAAAATATCAGCTGGCCTAGTCTTGGCTATTGAACCGATGGCTTCTTTTGGTTCGGGGAAGATAAAAATGCTTGATGATTTTACTTTTGCCACCAAAGATGATAGTATAAGTGCGCACTTTGAACACACAATAGTCGTTACCGGTGAAGGACCGGAAATTATTACTAAATTATAAATTTAAATTATGAATCCTAAAGAAGAAAAAACTTTTCTAATGATTAAACCTGATGGTGTCCGCAAGGGCCTAATTGGTGAAGTTGTTAAGAGGATAGAACAAAGAGATTTAAAGATAGTTGGTTTAGAAATGGTTTATCCGACCGAACAACAAATAGATGACCATTATCCTAAGGATGAGAAATGGATAGAAAGGTTGGGCAATAAAACTTTGGGTACTTATGAAAAATATGGTTTTGATCCAGTGGCTGAGCTGGGAACAGATAATCCTTTAGAAATAGGTAAGATGGTTAGAGGTTGGATCGTCAAATATATGACTTCAGCTCCTTTGGTTAAAATGGTAGTACAAGGGATACACGCTATTGATATGGTTCGTAAAATAGCTGGAACAACTATTCCTTCCCAAGCGGATATGGGTACGATTAGAGGTGATTTTTCAGCTGATTCTCCCATTTTAGCTAATAAAGAAAAAAGAGCTATTATGAATTTAGTTCATGCTTCAGAAACCCAAGAAGAAGCTAATCATGAGGTAAAATTATGGTTTAGTCATAATCAAATTTTTGATTATAAACGTTTTGGGGTAGATGAAGATTAATAT
>DSBD01000030.1 GCA_011049365.1 Candidatus Vogelbacteria bacterium | reverse complement strand
TTGATAGTTTTAATCTTAGAAAAATAGATAATTTAGATTGGCTGGTTTTAGCAGAATTAAGCGTTTTAAGTTTTAGATAAATATGAAAATTAATTTTTTACATTCCCTATTTAGAGCAGATAATAATTTTAATCCTCAACCATTTAAAGCTTGGTTGAAAATTTTTATTTTCAGCTCCATCCTTCTTGTCGTCGGTTGTGTTTTTCATTTTTATCTTTATTTCTATATTTCATCAGATTATTTAGCCAAAGAAAGTGTCCAAGAAGCAGATATTCTCGTCCTATTTGACGAGCTAACTGATCTTGGTCTATAGGATAGAGGATATTTTTTAATCTTGTCGTTAAACGTTATATCTGCTAAACTCTATTCGTACCCCTTGTAGTTCAAAGGATAGAACGAGGGACTTCTAATCCCTAAATCGAGGTTCGATTCCTCGCAAGGGGACAAGTAATTGTCTTTTATGAAGAAAAAAGAAAATTCATTGATTGAAATTAGATTCTTTAATACCTTGAGTCGGCAAGTAGAAATTTTTAAAACTAACAAGCCGAAGGAAGTAAGTATTTATACTTGTGGGCCGACGGTCTATAATTATGCTCATATCGGAAATTTCCGCTCCTATTTTCTAATGGATATAATTCGTCGTTTTTTCTCTGCTTCTAATTTTAAGGTTAATTTGGTTATGAATATTACCGACATTGATGATAAAACTATTCGTGATAGTCAAAAGGCCGGTAAATCTTTAAAAGTTTTTACCGGTGAATACACTAAAGTTTTCTTTTCCGACTTAGAAAAATTGAATATAAAAAAACCGAAAATAATTTGTCGAGCCACCGACAATATAGAAGAAATGGTTGATTTTATAAATGAATTAAAGAAGAAAGGTTTTGCTTATCAAGGGACCGATGGTTCAATTTATTTTAGTTTAAAAAAAGACAAAGATTATGGAGAATTGGCTAATATTAAAAAAAGTAATCTAAAGATTAATGCCGATCGCCGACTTAATTTAAGTGATGAATATTCTAAAGAAGAATTGAATGATTTCGTTCTTTGGAAAGCTTGGAAACCAGAAGATGGTAAGGTTTTTTGGCAAACAAAATTAGGCAAAGGTCGCCCAGGTTGGCATATTGAATGTTCGGTGATGTCGCGTAAATATTTAGGTGATAATTTTGACTTGCATTTAGGTGGTGAAGATTTAGTTTTTCCTCACCATACCAATGAAATAGCTCAATCTAAAGCTCTAACCGGTAAAATTCCAGCCAATTATTGGCTTCACAATGCTTTTCTTAAAGTTGATGGGCAAAAAATGTCCAAATCTTTGAATAATTTTTATACCTTGCCCGACTTAGAGAAAAATAATTTTAATCCTCTATATTTAAGAGTATTATTTTTAGGAACTCATTATCGTAAGACTTTTAATTTTAGTTTTAAGGATAAAGAAAAAGCCGAAGGTATCATCAGGCGCTTCAATGAATTTTTAGCTGGTCTAGAATTTTATTATTATCGATCGAAAAAAGATTATGGCCAAATAGATGAAATTTTAAGAGAGACTAAAGAAGAATTTATAAATAATTTAGCCAATGATTTAAATACTGTTAAAGCTTTAGCAACTGTTTTTATTTTTATAGATAAGATAAATAAAATTAATCATCTATTATCAAAATCAGAAGCTACAAGGGTCAAAAAATTTATTGATGAAGTTGATGAAGTTTTTGGATTTATAAATATCTTTTATGAAGAATATACTGAAGATATAAGGAAGATAGCTAACAATTCAGAGTTTAAGAAATTATTAAAAGATAGGCAAAAAGCACGCCGGGATAAAGATTATGTTAAAGCGGATGAAATAAGGTTTCAGTTTGAGAAGCGAGGAATAGCGATAAAAGATTTAAAAGAGGGAATAGTTTTGCAAAAAATAGATGATAAAAAAATATGCCCGTCACCAGAAGGTAGCGGGCACTATTAGCTGGACCGTTAGGCAGCCGGTTGCGTCTTTGTTCAAATGCTCTAAATCGAACCGAAGCTCTACTTTAATACTATATAGTCCCTCGGGGCGAGCCCCGAGGGACTATATTAGCTCCTCGGCTCAAAAATACAAAAATAAGTTTTTGTATTTTGTTCGCTCTACGTCGCCAATAAAATATTTTAAAATATAGCAAGTCTTGTTTGAGAATTAGATTTCTTTTTCAATATCCTTTATTTCTTTCTCAATAAATTTTTCAGAATCTTCCAAATCTCTTTTAATCTGTTCTAATATTTCTAAATCCTTTTTAGTAATATCTTTTTTCTTTTTTATTTTCTTGAAATTTTTATCTATTTCTTTTTTAAGTAAAACAAAAGCTTTTTTAAGAGCATCTTCAGCTTCCTCTACCTCTTTTTTTATTTTTATTTTCGGTACTAATAATTTATAGCGGATATATTTTGTAATTATCCAAATTATAGCTAGCAAGATTAAGATAGGTATTATTCCTTTGAATAATAGATTTTTTACCCATGGCTCTAAGCTAAAGATTGATGGATTTTTAACACTAATAGTTATTTTATCAGTCGATAAACTCATAGCTTCTCTGGAATCTACTACCTTAGCCCAAAGTTCATATATTCCCGGACCTAATCTCTCCTCACTCTGGAAAGTAAAATTACCATTATTATCACTTTTGATAGTAAAACTTCTGGCGTTGCGTCCTTCTCTTTGTAGCTCTATGACAATATCACTATTTTTGTATCTAGTTATTCCTTCGACAACTAATTGTTCATTAGTTAATAATCTGTCTGGCCAATCGGTAATAATTGGAGTTTCTAGTGGCCGAACCATAAATTCTCTAGAGTTTTCTAAATAATTTCCGGCCTTGTCAAAGACGCTAACAGTTATTTTTTTTCGTCCGGGTGAAAAGATATTTTCATATTCACTTTGTCCTTCTTTTAATCTTTGCCATTTGCTGTCATTAATTTTCACTTCATAATGGCTAATACCTGAAGTTTTATCTTTGGCCTCAAAAACAAATTTTACCCTCGGATCAGTCAAATCTTCTCTTTCTATTTCCTTAATGATCAACTCTTGCGGTTTGGCGGTATCTATTTGAATCTTGAAACGGCTGATCTCTCCCCAGCCGGCATCATTTTGCCCCCGAAGAGCAAAATACCAAATTCCATCAGCTATATTCTCTAATTCTTTTGAACTAATTGGCGGGGTATAAGTGACGCTCGGAACAGCCTCGGCACTCCTACTCAAAAGTGTTCTAATGCTTGTTATATCGCTAGCTAATTGCCAGTTAAAGATAACTTTATTTGAAGAATACCACTTTTCCGGATTGGGGTGAGTGGGGGAGTTGATATCAATTTTTAAAGAAGTGACTGATGAAACCGGAGTTTCTTCGGGTTCTATTCTCTCAAGTGGAACAATATTAAAAGAGGCGTTACTCATTGCAGTTAAAATATTGGTACCTTGACCATCATTAGCCAGTACTGAACCGGATATCATTCTAAGTGTGGCAATACCGGGGCTTTTAGTTCGGAAGTTTATAGTCAACAATCTACCATTATTACCGGTAAAACCGGGGGTGAAAATAATTCCCTCAAAATTTATTGTTCCAGCCGTGTTTGAGAATGTTGGCTCTTGAACCCAGAGATTAAAAATTGAACCAGCCTTAGAAATAGAAACAACTTCTAATTTATCAGTTGGAAAAGAAATAGCTCCAGAAGCGGCATTCATCGCCTGAGTGGGGCTGGAAACTAAAATACCAACTGAAAAAGTTGCTCCAGTATTATAATTACCACTGGCGGGGGAGAATTGTAAAGTTGCCGCTTCGGCTCCGGTGGTAGTAAGTATAAAGATTGGTAATATAATTGAAAATATTAAAATTATTTTTTTTGAGGAGAATATTTTTTTGAACATTTTTTAATTATTAAAGAAATAATAGCTATCATTACAATAATAAACCAGAAATCAAAATTTTCATAAATTTTTAACTTATTAGTAGCGGAAATTTTCTCTATTCTTTCATTTCCGGCTCTATCAATCGCCTTAATATAGATATTACTTTTTAAATCTTGGTCTTTTAAGATATGAGGGCTTTCGGCTTCTTGCCAGGGTTTAAAAATTCCCAAAATTATAGAACGCGATTCTTTTATTTCATATCTATCAATACCCGATATTTTATCTTGAGTAATAAAAGCTACAAACCATTGATTATCAAAAATCATTTCACTTCGGCCAATTTGTGGAACGAAAGATTCGGGTTTTTCATAATCTCTCATCGGCCAAGAGACCATCTCTTGAGATGCCTTGGAGGAAGTTATTTTCATCTTTAAATTACGAGTTTTCAAGTCAGCCTCGGTACCCAGTCCGTCATTTTTTAGAATCCTTCCTTCAAGCATATCTATCATAGCCTCACCTTCATTTTTGCCTTTAAAAATAATTCTAAACATCAAACCTTCCGCACCATTAAATCCTCCCGGAGTCAGGCCGGAGAAAATTATTTGATTTTTTTGTTCTGTTGGCCTTTCTATCCAAAAATTAACAATACTATTACCATCTCTGATTTCTTCTATTTCCAATAAATCATTATCAAAAACCACCACGCCCTCAAAGGCATTAATGTTCTCTCCTTCACTATTTAAAAAAAGATTCACTACCACATCTTCTCCAACTCTTATCTCCGGTTTATAGGTTTGTAAAGAAAATTGTCCCGCCAAGACTGATGACGGTAGAGAAAAAATTATAACAATTAAAAATAATATTTTTTTCATAAATATATTAACCGGTCCAATGAAACATCATAATGGAAAAATCAACCAAATCAACTCGGCCATCATTATTTAAATCAACATGAGCCGGAGGATTTGGTTTTCTATACCAGAAGGCCATAATGGAAAAATCAATCAAATTGACCCGACCATCATTATTTAAATCACCTATAAGGCCACGAGGTAGCTCGGCCAAAATATCTTGAGTGCCAACAATAAATCTCATTGATTTACTGAAAGTACTGGTTTGTTCTTTATAAAAAGAATTAGCTCTGGCCAAATATTCTCCCATAGCCAATTCTTGAGTATTGAAAGTTAGATGATAATTACCGTTTTTATCACTATTCGTTTTCTTGGTAATTTCTTTTCCTTGTCCGGATATGGTTATGGTAATTTCAGAATTAGGAGTGCTTTGTCCAAAGACGGCAATGTCATTTCCTTGCCTGACTTGCTCTTTATCCACCGCCAAAGAGGGAGGAATAAATATATTATCAATTCTGATTGCTCGGTCAGTAATTTTTCGAGAATAAGTTAAAAGAACCGATCTTATCATCTGATTATCTTCAGCATAAATTGAGAAAGTATAATCTCCTCTTGAAATATCTGAAACATTAATAGAAAAATTGGCATCCTTATCAGCGATAGTTGTGGTTTTAATTTGAGCATCTTTTAAAAGTATTACTTTACTTTCCGGATAGGCCAGCCCGGAAAAAGATATTCCAAGAGTTGGGCTAACTTGACTACCACCTCCACCGCCTGATGATGGCGGAGGAGCACTGGTACATAAGGAAGTATCATAAGTACAAGCCGGGGTACAACCAAGAGTTCCGCTATAATAGCCCAAAGTTTGGCAAGTGGCACCACTCAAATCCGGCCCGTCACACTGTTCGCCCGGTTCTTTTATATTATTGCCGCAGATGGCAATTCTGGTTGTGGAAATAATCGTTTCAATTTCATCATTAGCCAAAACGTTATTTGAGAAGATTAAAAACCCGGAAAGACTAATAATTAAAAGGAGATAGGTTGTTAAAAAATTTTTCATCCATTTCTTATTTTTTCTTTACGCTAATACCTATATCAAAGGAAAAATAACGTCTAGAAAGAAGCACTAAAATAATAAAAACTATTACTGTCAAGACACTATAACTCCAAGGAGAATATATATTCATAAGGGAAGCTAGACGATAATAGATTCCGGACAAAAAGTTGCCCGGGACAACAGTAAAATACAATCTAGAGGCAGCTGCTATTCCAACCTTCGATTGACCCGAAATCCCTTTAGTTATAGGCGAGGCTTCTAAATAAGCAAAATAATTTCCCGGCACAACACCTCTAACCGGTAGAGAAAGTATGATTTTAACTTGTTGAGATTCGCCCGGTTCTAAAGAAAAAGTATTTGGCACAAATTCAAACCATTCTTCCTTTGGACAAAGACCCATCTCAGGATTATTCTCTTGATCTTGATGATATTCTATTTTAGCAGTATATTCTCCACTCACAGTCCCGGTATTAACAACAGATAAAGCCGGGAGATTATAAATCAACCCCGGCTTTAATTCCTCTTCAACAATTATTTTACTCGTTGCTACTCCTACACCAATCCGAGCGAAAGATAAAACAGGGGACAAAAAAAGACATATTCCGATTATAGCAACGGTTTTCTTTAACATAAATTTTAAAGACTAACTGGCTACCGCTTGGACAGTTACGTCAGCTGATTGTTGAGTAAAGTCAGCCGTGGCTGTGGGAGTGGTAATTTCTAAGTCGAGACTAATTCCTGTAGAAGTGGCGACACCTGTATCAAGGGTAGCATATGAAGTAGTTAAAGCAGTGTAATTGCCTGTATCACTACAATCAGTAATAGTAGCATTACAGAATTTATGAACATATTGTTCAGAACCATTAGTTCCAGCTAAAGTCCAAGAAGTGGTACTTGTACCTCTTATATTAATATCTATACTAACATTACCCTCATTTGTGACTGTCTGAGTTTGACTAAGATCATAAGTACTAGAAGTACTATTTAAAGCCATAATTCCATACTCAACAGTTCCATCATCAACACTAATGGCTGCAGTTTCTATAGTAACAGTGGCTGAAACTATATCAGTATCAGAAGCTACCACCATTGGTGAGACTAGCATTACAGAAAGAGCAAAAATGCCAACTAATGCCAAAAAAGATTTTACTTTTTTCATATTTATTTTTTTATTAACTAATAATTTTAATAATAAGCGACTATTCACCCGTAATTATACCCTAAAGTGTTATAAAACTTAAAAAAGTTATCCACAAAATGAGCAATTATAACACTGCCTGAATAGTCACATCTACTGATTGTTCTCCTGAGCAAGTTGATTCTGTTGGTGTAGTTAGACGAAAATGAACATCGACTTCTCCATCAATTGCAACTCCGGTATCTAATATTTGATAATCTGTTGTTAAGGCGTTGTAATTTGTCGGTGGATTAGAACAATCATCTTCTGTGTTATTACAAAACTGATGAACATATTGATCTACTCCATTAGTACTGGCTAAATCCCAAGTGCAACCACCTCCGGAAGCATCTTGACCTTTGATATTTAAACTGATCTGAGTATTGCCATTATTAGTGATAGTTTGCAAGTTATCTAAATCACCCGGTAAAGTCGTTCGAGAGGTATTAACCGGCATAATCCCATAATTAATTTGACCATCAGAAATTGAAATTGATGTTAAACATTCAGTATATGTTAATTTGACCCGACCATCAGCTCCAGTACCACCAGTGCCAGTTGTTCCACTACCACCTCCAGCACCCCCAGGAGCTAAACCACTTCCACCAGTATCAGCTCCTTGAGCACCATCACCACCATTACCTTCACCTATGCCACCCTGACCGATAGTGTTATTTCCGCCGTTAGTACCATTTCCACCGTTAGTTGTGGCTGTAGCTGAACCACCACCACCACCACCACCTCTAGTTGCTGGTGCTCCAGTAGTTCCACCTTGTCCACCATTACCACCGGAATATTTAGTATCACCGACTCCATCTGTATCTTGTCCACCTATTCCGATCGTTGCCCCAGAACCACCCCCTGTTCCTCCTTTGGCCAAAACTGTAGTAGTACTTCCAAACCAAGAATCACCTCCAGGATTTCCAGCAGTACCTCCTGTTCCAACAGTGATTGTATATTCTTCATCGGGTTGAACGGAAATGACAGAAGAAGAATAAGCCCCGCCTCCACCACCAGCTCCAGCGTCATTTCCTGCTGCAGTACCCCCTCCACCACCAGCTCCCCAGACTTCTACCGTTACTTCACAAATATTAGCTGGTACTGTCCAAGTACCAGAAGAGTCAAAAATTTCAGGTGATTGAGCCTCAATCTTTTTTATCTCCGGCGGAAAATCTAAATACGATATTCTCAACCAACCGGGGAAAACCCAAAAGAAGACTAAACAAACAACCAAAGAAAGGCGAAATAGTTTTAGATAATTATTTCTGCAGAAAATTTTTCTTATCATCACTATTTATTATACTTTTTATTTATCAAGTGTTAAGTGAATAGACTTTTTTGTTTTAATTACAAAAATATACCCGCCACTTTCGGTGGCGGATATAAGGTATGGTTGACTGTAAAAGTTTCCAAGAGATCTCTTCAGTCACCAAAAACTAAAATAGATCTGGCAAACATATTACCTAATATTAGAAATATGGCAAATTTTTAAAACAAAAATCGCCCAATGTTTTCACATTGAGCTCATTTGTTATGTGGGCGATGAGGGACTTGGCTACTCTCGTGGATATTTTTTTCGTTTTGCAAACTCAAAAATATCTCACTCCATCAGCCCCCACTCGGGCGCTACGGACTTTGTCCGGCTTCGCGCGCCCTCGGTTCAAGTCCCTCCTCACCTCACAAACAAAAATCGCCCAATGTTTTCACATTGAGCTCATTTGTTATGTGGGCGATGAGGGACTTGGCTACTCTCGTGGATATTTTTT
>DSBD01000011.1 GCA_011049365.1 Candidatus Vogelbacteria bacterium | reverse complement strand
GTATTATACCTATATTAGCTCCTCGGTTCGGAAATGAAAATGTAAAAACATTTTCATTTCGCTCACTCTACGTCGCTAATAAATATTTTTGTTATAATACAAACAATTAACAATTTAATATTTTATTTATTATGTCTGAAGAAAATTTTGATTTTATAGCTATCGGCGATATCGTTGATGATGCTTTCATTAGACTAAAGAATGCCTCAGTTCATTGCGACTTGGATAAATCCAACTGCAAAATCTGTATGAATTTTGGTGATAAAATACCTTATGAATTTGTAAAAGTTGTTCCAGCGGTTGGTAATAGCCCTAATGCTTCCGTTTCGGCTTCTCGTTTAGGTTTAAAATCAGCCCTCTTTACCAATATTGGCGATGACCAAAATGGCAAAGAGGCTGTTGAATCTTTAAAAAAAGATAGGGTTGATACTAGTTTTGTCAAAGTTCATCCAGGGCGCCAAACAAATTATCATTATGTTTTATGGTATGGCGATGAAAGAACCATCCTTATTAAACATGAAGAATATGATTATGTTTTACCCGATCTTGGTAATCCTAAATGGCTTTATTTAAGTTCATTGGCCGAAAACTCAATCCCTCTTCATCATGATATCGCCAATTGGCTAAGAGAAAATCCGGACACTAAAATGGCTTTTCAGCCGGGAACCTTTCAGATAGCTTTAGGTTATGAAAAATTGAAGGATATTTATGAATTGTCAGAAATATTTTTCTGTAATCTTGAAGAATCACAAAGAATTTTAAAGACTGAGGAGAAAGATATAAAAAAACTATTATCCAGTATGAAAGATTTAGGACCTAAAATTGTTGTGATTACTGACGGTAAAGCCGGCGCTTATACTTTTGACGGACAAGAAGTTTGGCATATGCCTATTTATCCTGACCCGGCTCCCCCACTGGATAGAACTGGTGCCGGTGATTCTTTTTCTTCTACCTTCACTTCTGCTCTAGCACTCGGAAAAACTATTCCTGAAGCTCTTAGTTGGGGACCAATAAATTCTATGAATGTTGTTCAGCATATTGGTGCTCAAGAAGGTCTCTTAACTCGCGAACAATTAGAAAAATTCCTAGCCGAAGCTCCGGAAAATTATAAACCAAAGAAAATATAATTCACTAATTTTTTCTCTTTAAGGCCCTTTTAACGGCGGTAATTATACCATTACTATCAAGACCATAATGTTCTAACAATTGAACCGCCTGACCAGTTTGACCAAATTCGTCATTTAAGCCGACAAATTCCATAAGAGTTGGTTTTTTCTGAGTATAATACTCTGCTATAGCTCCACCTAATCCCCCAGCCTTTTGATGATCTTCTGTCACCACAACTGCTCCAGTTCTGGCTGCTAAATCCAGGACTTGAGTGTCAAGAGGTTTAATGGTATGAAAATTGAAAACTTGAACTGATATCTTTTCTTCTACCCAAAGCTTTTTGGCAGCTAGTAGGGCTTGAAAAACAGTAATACCAGTTGAAATAATAGAAACTTGAGGTTCTTCCCCTTGCCATAAAAGATTAGCTTTACCGATTATAAAACGAGTTTCTGGGGTGGTGATTATGGGAGATTTTTCTCTGAAAAATCTTAAGTAAACTGGTTTTTTTATTCGAGCGGCGGCCAAGGTGGCTTTTTCAGCTTCTAAAGAATCAGCTGGTGAAATAACAATTATATTAGGCAAAACTCTCATTAAAGCTAAATCTTCCAACGCTTGATGAGTTGCCCCATCAGGACCAGTAGCTACTCCGGCATGAAAACCGATTATTTTAACATTTTGATTATTTAAACAAATAGTTGTCCTAATTTGCTCCCAGTTGCGTCCGGGACTGAAAACTGCAAATGAAGCTATAAAAGGAACTTTATTCATCGCCGCTAAGCCGGAAGAGACACCGGCCATATTTTGTTCGGCTACACCCATTTCAAAAAATCTCTCCGGAAATTCTTCAGCAAAATAATCTGTCTTAGTTGATGAAGCTAAATCGGCTGTTAAAGCTACCACTCGTTTATCGTCTCTACCTGCTTGTAAAAGACCTCGTCCAAAACCTTCTCTGGTTTCTTCATATTTAACCCGCAAAGAAAAAACATCAGGATTTAAAGATATTTTAGGATTTAAAAAATTTCTACTCATATTTTTATTCTTCATCTAAATTTCCACCAAAACTTCTAAGTTCTTTTAAAGCCTTCTTGCTTTCTTTTTTGTCCGGTGCCTTACCATGCCAATCAAATCTTCTTTCAAAATCCAACACTCCCTTACCCGGAATAGTGTGGGCAATTATAACTGTCGGTCGACCAAAAACCGATTTAGCTAAACCAATCGCTTCATGAATTTCTTCAAAATTATGACCGTTAATTTCTATCACCTGCCAGTTAAAAGCTCGCCATTTATCAGCCAAAGGTTCTAAAGGCATAACATCCTCAGTATAACCGTCTATCTGAATATTATTTCTATCCACAATAGCTATCAAGTTATGAAAACCTTCTCGTCCGGCCAACATAATTGCCTCCCAACTATTACCTTCATTCAATTCTCCATCACTTAAAAGACAATAGAAAAATCTTTCCGAAGTTGGACCATTATCTAATTTATCAGCCAAAGCCATACCAATCGCTTGTGATAGGCCACTACCCAAGGGGCCAGAAGTAGTTTCAATCCCCGGCAAAGCTCCCCTTTCCGGATGACCTTGTAAGCCGGACTTAAATTTTCTAAGTTTTCTCATTTCGGCCACTGGAAAATAGCCTGCCAAAGCTAAGGTGGCATAAAGAACCGGACAAATATGTCCATTAGATAGAATAAGTCTATCTCTCTCCGGCCAGTCAGGCTTTTCCGGATTATGGTTTAAACCATGAAAATAAAGATAAGTGAATATATCAGCCATCCCTAGAGAGCCAGCCGTATGACCAGAACCTGATATAGACAAAGATTCTATTATCAATTGTCTAATTTCATTAGCTTTTTTTTCAAGAAATTTTATTTTTTCCGGATAAAGTATTTTCATTTTATATTCTTTAACTCTTTTAGTTTAACCGATATAGAATCATTTTGCCAGAGAGCCGAACCAACAACTAAAGCATCAGCACCAGCCGATAGACATAATTGGCCAGTCTCTAAGTCAATTCCGCCGTCAATCTGAATAAAACTATTAGGACAATTTTTCTTTACCGCCCTTATTCTCTCTAAAACTTTATCTGAAAATACCTGACCTTGATAACCAATTTTCTCTATAGCCATCAATTGAACAAATTTTACTTCCTCTATATATCTATAAGCTTCTTCTAAGGGAGTATCAAGATTAAAAGCCAGACCCGGCCGGCAGTTATTAACCTTAATCGCCTCTATCAATTCACTTGGTTCACTATTTAAAGCTTCCCAATGAACTGTTATAGCATCAGCTACTTCTGACCATTTAAATAGATATTCTTCCGGCTTATCTACCATTAAATGAACTTCTATTTTTATCTGACCAGTGATTTCTTTCAAGTCATCAGCCGTCATCCAACTTCGGCGGGGAGTAAAAATACCATCAGAAATATCAATTTGAGCCCAATCACTCAAATCCTCTAAAATTGATAATTTTCTTTTTATCTCTTCAAAATTGTTTTCTAATATCGCTGGTATAATATTAGTCATTTAAAATAATTTAAAAATCATCATAATTATCGTCATTGTTATTATCAATCAAAAGTTGGTCTATTTTTATTAATCGTCTAATATGCCTGTCGTCGCCGGAAAATTTTGTCGTCAACCAAATTGTTATTACTTCTTCAGCTTCTTCAGCGGTTAAAAAACGCGCTCCTAAAGATAAAATATTAGAATTGTTATGTTCCCGAGATAATCTGACAACTTCTAAAGAATGACCGTAATAAACTACCGCCCTAATACCCTTAAAACGATTAACAGCCATAGCTTCACCCTGACCGGAACCACCAAAAATTATTCCCATTGACCCAGAATCACCCGCCACCTGTTGAGCTACTATTTTAACAAAATCAGGATAATCATCATCTTTATCAAAAGTAAAAGCTCCCTCATCAAAAACTTCATGGTTTTTTTCTTTCAACCACAACTTTATCTTTTCTTTTAATTCATAACCGGCATGGTCAGCACCTAAATAAATTCTCATAATTTACTTTAAGTATTTACCAGCTAATATGACATGGTTTACTAAGGTGCGAGTATAGCCCATTTCATTATCATACCAAGCCAAAACTTTAACCAAGTCCCCATCAATTACTTTAGTGAAAGACAAATCTACTATTGATGGTAAAGTATTACCTATTATATCCGTAGAAACCAGCTTTTCCCGAGTCACCCCTAAAATATTTTTCCATCTTTCTTCTTGAGTCGCTTTCTCAAAAATATCATTAATTTCTTCAACATTTGTCGGACGAGAAGCGACAAAGGTTACATCAGCCAGAGAACCGGAGATAACCGGAATTCTAATCGCTAAGCCGTCAAATTTATCACCGATATCGGTAATTATCTTACCAACCGCCCGAGCTGCTCCAGTAGTTGAAGGTATAGCATTATTAGCTCCAGCTCTTCCCCGACGCCAGTCTCCGGCATCAGGACTATCTACTATCTTTTGACTGGCAGTATAGGCATGAATAGTATTCAAAACCGCCTTATTAACACCAACTGACTCTTTCATAATAGCAATAACTGCTCCAATCGCATTAGTAGTACAAGAAGCATTGGAGGATATCTGAAGTTCTTTTAAATCATTATCATTAATACCCAGAAGAACCATCCCACAATTTATACCATCGGCTGGTTCGCCCTTGGCTGGAGCTGAAATAACCACCTTTTTAGCTCCGGCTTTTATATGCCCGGCAGCTTTTGAATATTCCTCAAAAAAACCGGTGGATTCAATTACTATATCAACATTTAAATCATTCCAGGGAAGATTGGCCGGATCTTTTTCTTGAATAAAATTAATTTCGTGGCCATTTACTATTAGTTTCTTGTCTTGAGTTTCTATTTCAAAATCGGCCCGGCCATAAGCTGAGTCATATTTTAATAAATAAGCCAGATTATCTAAATCACCAAGGTCATTAATAGCTACTACTTCTAACTCTTTCTTTTCTAAAGCCAGTTTTAAAAACGCCCGGCCAATCCTTCCAAAACCATTAATTGCCACTTTTGTTTTCTGCTCCATTGTTTTAATTATAACATAAAAAAAATAAGATAAACAATCCTAATCCAAATATTTCTTAAATATCTCCTGCAAACTTTTAGGATTAGCCGAGCCTTGAGTTTTTTTCATCGCCTGACCAATTAAAAATTGAACTATTTTCTCATTGCCTGATTTATAACTACCAACCGCATCGGGATTTTCCGCTATTACTTCTTCAACTATTTTATTCAATTCTTCACCGCCACTTTTTTGAAAAAGACCTTTATTTTCAGCTATTTTTCTGGGATTATCTGCGGAAGAAACTAATTCAGCCAAAATATCCTTAGCTCCTCGAGAAGATATTTCGCCAGCTTCAATCATTTTAATCAATTCGGCAAAATTATCCACCGATGGCAATTTATTATCAGAATTTTTTAATAAACCAAGCAAATCAGAAATAATATAATTTACCGCCAAAGAAAATATTTTTTCCGACTGAGATAACTTAGCTACTACTTTTTCAAAATAATCAGCTATTAATGGCTGACGAACCAGAACATCCACTTTATCTTCAGCTAGTCCATAATCCTTAATTAACCTAATCCTTTTAACTGATGGTAATTCCGGTAAAGTTTTTTCTAAGTCTTTAAATTCTTCTATCTGACTTATGTACAACTTTGGTAAGTCCGGTTCTGGGAAATAACGATAATCATGAGAAAATTCTTTCTTTCTTTGAGAAAAAGTTGCTTGTTTTTCCTCATCCCAACCACGAGTTTCTTGAATTACCCGGTCACCATGCTCTAATACTTCAGTCTGTCTTTTTATTTCATATTCTATGGCCTTTTCCATAGCTCGAAAAGAATTAAGATTTTTAATTTCTACCTTAGTGCCCATATTAAGCGATATATTGGCCTCAACCCGCATCTCTCCTTTTTCCATATTAGCACCGGAAGACTTTAAATATTCCAGACCAATTAATAATTGCAGTTCTCTGGCAAAATCACCAGCTTGCTGACTAGAATGAATTTCCGGTTCGGTCACCAATTCCATTAAACAAAGACCGGAGCGATTAAAATCAACTAAACTCCCCTCCTTACCACCATGTTGTGAGCGCGCTGTATCTTCCTCTAAATGAATTCTGGTTATCGGCACATCAAGCAAAGAACCGCCAGAAACTAAAGGATATTTAAATTGACTAACCTGATAACCTTTAGGAATATCAGGATAAAAATAGTTTTTTCGATCAAATTCACTAAAATCAGCCAGTTTGCCTCCAATAGCCAAACCAACCCTCAAAATCTGTCTAACGGCTTCTTTGTTAATAACCGGCAAAACTCCCGGATGACCAAGACAAATTGGACAAATATTTTTATTCGGCTCTTTTTCATCAGAAATATTGGCACAAGAACAGAACATCTTACTTTTAGTCAGAAGTTCAGCATGAATTTCTAAGCCAATAGTTGGTTGTAATTCTTTTTCCATACCGCTGGATTATAGCATATATCTGACTTCTTCTTCCAGTAGAATACCAAATTTATTTTCAACTGCTCTTTTAAGTTCTTCAGCTAAAGTCTTTACTTGGGTATAGGTGCCTTGACCTTTATTAATCAAAACATTGGAATGAAAATCTGAGACAAAAATATCACCACAACTTCTACCCTTAGCTCCTGATTCTTCCAAAAGATAGCCGGCTGGCAAACGATTGTTAATAATTTTATCTTTATCTATCAATTTTAACGATTCTTGAGAAATATTATCAATCAAAACATTTTTAAAAAAACTACCCGGACAACGAAGGCCTTTTTTATATTTAAGTCGCCTAGCTATTTTTATATCTTCAGCTCTTTTTTTTATTATTTCCTTGTCTCCTTTTTCAAATTTAAAACCGGCCCGAATGACAAAAAGATTTTTTTTCTTAAAAATACTATCACGATAATCAAAAAGACATTCTTCATTACTCATCTTTTTTATACCTTCTCCATCAAAAACCTCTACCCAATCAATACAATCACTTATAGACTGACCATAAGCCCCGGCATTACCAACAATCCCCCCACCAATAGTTCCGGGAATATCAATTAAAGATTCCAAGCCCTCTAGACCTTTGGCGACAGAAATCTCAACCAATTTATTTAATGATACATTAGCTTCAGTTAAAATACTATTGTTTTCAATGATGGTTTTAAGTTCATCATTACTTGGTAAAAAATGAATTAATAATTTATCAAAGTTTTCAGGAAAAATAACATTAGAACCACCAGCTAAAACTCTAAAAGGAATTTTATGTTTTTGGGTCTTTTTAATAGCATTAACAAAATCTTCAGTTGTTTTAACTGGTAGATAATAACGAATATAGCCCCCGAGACCAAAAGTGGTCTGGGGGACTATATTATAATCCAACTTCATTCCTGAAAAATATTTTTCAAGTGTTTTTTTCATACCCCTTGCAGGATATGATAACTCAAATTAAAATTTGAGCCAAACAACTTATATCTCTCTAGTAGAAATTACTCGGAAATAGTAAGTGGTGTTAGCTGACAAACCGGTCAAAGTAACACTATGGTCAGTTGTTAACTCACTGGAAGTTTGAGTTGAATAAGCATAACCATGATTAGGTTTATCCTCTGGATCTATGGTTGGTCGAGAAATTACATCATAAATAACTCGACTGGTAGCTGGATGATTAGTGGTCCAAGTGATAGTAGCACTATTGGTAGTAATATTAGTTACTTGTATATTACTAACAGCTAATACATCAGCAGATTCAACTACATTAACAGAAATTGAAGCTGAACCAGAATTACCATCCATATCAGTAACACTTAAAGTAACTACCTTAACTCCCAAAGAGTTATAAATTTTACTAATAGTAGTATTTTCAGTGTTAATAGAAGTACCATCTCCCCATATCCAATTATAGTCATAAGTAGTAGGGTCTCCACCGGTAGCTTGAGCTTCAAAAGTAGTGCTTTCTCCCAGTAAAAGTTGAGCATCATCAGCTGGCTGTGAAATACTAACGTTTATACCAGCGGCTAAAGAAGCAACTGGAATAACCATTAAAATCATTATTGCCAAAGCAATGGCTGAAAAAACTTTACTTTTCATAATATTTTATTTATCAAATATTTTGTTAAAATTTCGACCTTTTTTGGTTTATAATTACTCTCGTATTACTACCACATATTAAATAAAAAAGCAATAGTTCAATATATTTAAAAATATTTAACCCCCCTCCGGCATAAAAGCTCAAAGGGGGGTTGTGAGACAAGACAAGCAAAATCAATCATCAGAGGCATGGATAACAATCCACACCTCCTCGTCAACTATCATACTCTCCGCATCAGTGATGCGGAGGAGGACTCGAACCGAGCCGTCAGTCGGAGTAGTGAGGATAACTGACATGGCATAAATGCCGTCAGTCTCACCCGTTTGAACCATTGGTCCAAACCCAGGAATTTTGAGTACCATCGTGTAGGGTGCTATGCCACCAAACACTTCCCAGGTAGCTAGAAGCGTATCGCCGACTGTATATTCGTCGGCGTCAAGCGACAATGTCGCTTGAAACGGAGGGGGTTCGCCTTCGCCTTCGGGTTCGCCTTCGCCTTCGGGTTCGCCTTCGCCTTCGGGTTCGCCTTCGCCTTCGGG
>DSBD01000010.1 GCA_011049365.1 Candidatus Vogelbacteria bacterium | reverse complement strand
GAAAGATTTAATTAATAATTTACCCGGTAAATATATTCAAAGTTATCCCCAATATTCTTCCCCTTATATAGCCAAAACAACTCCTTCTCCCCAAGAGAGAATAATTTATTCTGCCAACTTAAAAGATAGTGGTTTTATTTCTCCTAAAAGTCTTAAAAAAGAAGCGTCAATAATTATCAAAAAAGTAACAGGGGATTTTCGTCAGGCAGAGATTATAGAAAATTATAAAACTATTTCTGATGATTTAAACTTACCTTGGATAACTTTAGAACTGGAAGTGTCATCTGGTTTTTATCTAAGGGGTTTAACTGAAGATTTGAGTTTAATTTTTAATTATCCTTCAATTGTTTGGCCGATAAAGAGAATTCAGGTGGGAATTTTAAGAATTGAAGACTCAATTATTTTATAAGACCCAAACTTTACATTTCTTGTTTTAAAAGATAATATAATTAAGTAAGTTTGCGTGCGTAGCTCAATTGGTAGAGCGCTCGTCTTATACACGAGTGGTTCCAGGTTCAAGTCCTGGCGCACGCACCTAAAACAAATTATTTAAATATGAAATATTTTAATAATAATTGGTTTATTACGGAGCCGGGTTTGAACCGAGCGTCGGCGAAGCTGGTCGCAGATTACGGCGCGAGTGGAGGTCAATGGAGTGAGATATTTTTTAGTTTGAAAGACAAAAAATATCCACGAGAGTGACCAAGTCCTGGCGCACGCACTAGATGAAAATTGAATTAACAGATTTTGATGAAGATTTTTTAGAAAGTCTTCAAGATTATAACCAAATAGAAATAAAGCCGGAAGGCACTTATCATATCATTGTTGTTAATAGTCAAAAAGCCGGAGTAGTTGGATTTATCCCTGTAAAAAATGAAAAAAGAACGGGTTTTGTTCAGATTATCCTTAAAGATAATTTTAGGGGTTTGGGAGTAATGGCTTTAGTTGAAGATCTTTTGGCAAAAAAATATAATCTAGAGACTCTTTTAACGACGATTAAGAAAGATAATTTAGCTTCTATTAGAACTCATGAAAAAAGTGGTTTTAAGTTGTTAGACACTAAAGAATTAAATGATTTAAGAGAAAGAGGATTTCTCAAAGAGAATGAATTAAGATTTCGTAAAAATTTCGACTATTCCCAATGGACTATTTTTTCTCTGTCGGCGATTATTTTTTTAAGCAGAGGATGTTTTTTAAAATCAGGGTCATCTTTCATAATTTCGGTTGCTTCATTACGAGATGCTTGCATCATTTTGATATTTTTTATTGCCTCCATCGCCAAGTCACTCATACCCCATTGCTTACTACCAGTTAGAACACCAATGCCTCTTTCGGCCATATCCAATTCGGCTAGATCAAAGCCATTTTTAGCTTGGGCTAGATTTTTTAGACGATTTAAAGATTTTTGATTAGAGCTTTCAGTTAAAAGATAGCAAAAACCGGGAAAAGGTGAACGAGATATTCGACCACGCAATTGATGAAGTTGGGCTAGGCCAAAGCGGTCGGCACCTTCAATCATAATGACATTAGCATTGGGGATATTAATACCAACCTCCACCACTGAGGTGGAAACCAAAATATCTATTTTACCTTGAGCCATTTTTTCCATAATCTCTTCTTTCTCGGCCGGTTTTTGTTTCCCGTGTAAAAGACCAACAGAAAATTCCGGAAATATTTTCTCTGATAATTTCTTGTATTCACTCTTGGCTGCTTTAACATTTAAAGCCCGAGCTTTATCCGGGTCTGGTTCTTCTATTCGCGGACAAATAACAAAAGCTTGTCGGCCTTTTTTTAATTCTTGACGCATAGATTCATAGGCAATTTCCCTTTGGTCAGGCTTAATAATGCCGGTATGAATAGCTTGCCGGCCCTTGGGTAATTCATCTAAGATACTTAAATCCAAATCACCATAAATAGATAAAGCTAAGGTTCTAGGGATAGGGGTAGCGGTCATAGAAAGTAAATGAGGGGCTTGTCCTTTTTTGGTTAGAGCTGATCTCTGAGCAACGCCAAAGCGATGTTGCTCATCTACTATAACCATTGCCAAATCTTTGAAAGTAACCTTTTTTTGAATTAAAGCTTGGGTGCCAACAACGGCTGATACTTCACCATCGGCCAACCATTTTAAAAGTTGGCTTTTACTTATTTTAGTCCATTCTTCACTCTTTATTTTAGAAGGAAATTTTAAACAAGTCGAACTGGTCAAAAGTCCGATTTTAACATTTTTGGGGAAGTTGGCGATGAATGATTCAAAATGTTGTCGGGCTAATATTTCGGTTGGAGCCATATAGGCGACTTGGCCTTTGGCCCTAGCTATTAGATATGAAATAGCTCCAGCAACGGCTGTTTTGCCTGAACCGACATCACCTTCTAAAAGGCGAAGCATTGGTTGCTCACTTTTCAAATCTACAACTATTTCATCGATAGCTTTTTTCTGAGCTTTAGTTAATTTATAGGGGAGATTAGAAATAAATTCAGTCACAGGTTTTTTTGAGCCAATTAATTTCCAACTTTCTTTTTTCTTGTATTCTAAGCGGTGTCTTAAGCGTTCAGCTTGCAGACAAAAAACTTCTTGAAAAGCAAAGCGTTTTTTAGCTGTTTCTAGGTGCTCGGTTTTTTTGGGAAAATGGAGCCAAATATATGAGGTAGTTATAGAAGGTAATTTGTATTTTTTTAATATTTCAGGTGGTAAAGGGTCGGTTATGTCATTTACTACTCCATTCTTTATTATCTGCTGAATATGATAATAGAACCAGCCGGAAGAAATACCTTTAGATTCAGGATAAATTGGAATTAGACATAATTCTTGTTGCTTGGCAAAGAGGGAATTACCAGCCGGCTGGTTACTGGAATTCCTTATCTCCGGATTAGCCATATATATTTTTTCTTCTTTGCCGGTTATTTTGCCATCTAATTCTACGAATTCTCCTTCGGTTAAGGATTTAGCCAGATAAGGTTGATTAAACCAAATCACTCTTAGCTTACCGGTTTCGTCAGCAATCATCGCTTCGGCAATTGGTCGGCGACTTTTCCAAGCTTTGCCGATTTTAATTTTTAAAACTTTACCTCTAATAATAGCTTGCTCATTTGTAGTTAATTGTTCGATGGTTCTAAAATTACCCGGGGAGCTGTAACGGGAAGGAAAATGATTAAGCAAATCTTCAATGGTGAAGATTTTTAGTTTTTCTAAAGCTTTTTTCTGACTTGGATTAAGGCGCCAAGTATCAACTATTTTATCAGTGGCCTTCATAGCTATTAGATTTTTATACGGACAAAACGTTTTTTACCAATTTTCAAGACACAAGTTTCGTTTGGACGGAAATTTTCAGCAGTAATTTTTTCTTCACCATTTAGTTTGATTGCTCCTTCTTTTATCAATCGGCGCCAATCGTTCTTAGAAGATATTATACTATTATCTACTAGTATTTCTGGTAAAGATTTATTTTTTTTGAGAGAAAGTTCAGGTAGATCAGTGGGCAATTTTTTTTCTTGAAAAGTTTGTCGGAAATATTTTTTAG
Source organism: Candidatus Vogelbacteria bacterium (assembly GCA_011049365.1). GTDB lineage: Bacteria > Patescibacteriota > Minisyncoccia > Phycocordibacterales > XYD1-FULL-46-19 > DSBD01. The sequence continues at coordinate 5,309 of DSBD01000010.1, read as the reverse complement.
CTTCTTCAGCTTTTTGGGGGCCATGATAAATAGAAACTATTTCTTGGGCAGTAATCATCTTAGCCTCCAAAGGATTTTTCTTTAAGATTTTCTTTATCTTATCTAAAGGAAGACGAGTGCAACGGATTAGAAATACTTCAGTCATTTCATCCGGAGTAGCCATTATGGCTCCGTACATTTTTTCAGCTGGCCAGGAAAGAAAAATACCTGTGCCTTTGCTTTTACTCATCAATTCGCCAGTTTTAGGATTGGCGACTAAATGAGTGGTTATAACAAACTTATCTTTATTCTTATATCTTTTCAAAAGTGTTCGACCGGCTAAGGCATTGAAAGTTTGGTCGGTTCCACATAATTCAGCATCAACTTCTAATTGGACACTATCGTAACCTTGCATGAGGGGATAGAAGAATTCATGCATATAGATAGGCTCATTATTTTTTAATCTCTTAGCAAACATATCTCTTTCTATCATTTGTTGAACAGTAAAATTAGCTGCTAGTTCTATCACTTGTTCAAAATTTAATTTAGATAACCATTTTCTATTAAAAACAACTTCCGGTGGATTTTTTTTATCATCAAAATTAAGAAGTGGTTTAATTAATTTCAACCAATATTTGGCATTAGTTTTAACCTCTTCAGTTGATAATTGTTGACGAGCAGAACTCCTGTCGCTCGGGTCACCGATACAAGCTGTAAAATCTCCAATTAATATTATTATCTTATGCCCTAAGCGTCTAAAGTCTTCCAAGAGAAGATAATTTTGTGAGTGACCTAAGTGGAGGTCAGGAGCGGTTGGGTCAACACCTAAATATATTTTTAATTTTTTTCCTGCTAAAAGTTCTTTTTCAAATTCTTTCCTTGAAGGTAAAATATCGGCAATTATGCCTCTATCTAATATTTCTTTTATCTTTTGTTTATCAGTTATCATCTGCTTATATTAGCAAATTATTTTAAAAGAGGCGAGTTTGAGTTTTGTTAATGTTTGTGGTATTTTGATGATTAAGTCATAAAACAAATATACGGAGGGGTGGCAGAGTGGATGAAATATGAACTGCTTCATATTTCATCCGGTTCCCGAAGGGAAATCGTCTTTATTGAGCGAAGCGAAATAGACGATAGGTGGACGAACTTGTTCGACCACGACCTAAGTGAAATAAAGAAAAACTTGGTATTTTGAAATAAAAGTTATATAACAAATATACGGAGGGGTGGCAGAGTGGTCGAATGCACCTCACTGCTAACGAGGCAGGGGCTTAAAAACCCCTCGAGGGTTCGAATCCCTCCCCCTCCGCACTGACTATTTCTACACCCTGAAAACTTGGAAGGGTGTTAGAAATTGACAGCTCAAGTGACGGGGAAGGGATTCGAAAGGCGGAGCCGGAGAAATTTGAAAAATTTCTAATCGGCGAGCTCGGGTAGGAGCCACACAATATTTTTAGAACGAAGTGAATTAAAATATTGATGTGAGCTGACACCGAATCCCTCTCCCTCCGCACTGACTATTTCTACACCCTGAAAACTTGGAAGGGTATTCAAAGTGTTGAATATTTTCAAAATTAGTAATATAATTAAGGTAGCTTTTAGTAGTTTGATTAAAAATTAAGATGAATAATTATAAAATATATATAGGTGTGGTTGTTGTTTTAGTAATTGGAGCTTTAGGGGTATACTTTCTGCCAAAGATAATTAGTGATCAGGGTTCATATTTAGCTGGTGAGTCATATTTTTCAGCCAAAGTAGTTGATATGATGAAAAAAGAAAAGCCCTTGGAATGTCGTACTCAAATGGAAAATGAAGAAAGCTTAATAGAAGCTGTTTATTATTTTGATAACAAAAACGAGAGAATTAGAGTTGATACGGAGGTGGTAGCCAAAGGAGGTGGTGTTAATATAAATACTACGAGTATTATTCGTGATGGCTGGAATTACTTTTGGGACAATCTTACAAACAAGGATGGTATGAAAATAAAAGTAGAAGATTATCAAAATCCAGAAGAAGTTGATTATGGAGTTGATGTAGATGAAAAATTTGATTTTAAATGTAAATCATGGAGGGTAGATTCAAGTAAATTTGATTTACCGGCTGATAAAAGCTTTGTGGATATATCAGGCTTATTAAGTAGTTTTGAAGATTTCTCCACTTCGCCTTCTAGTGATTATTCTTCTTCTGATTTGTCGACAGATATAGATACGGGTAATTTTAATTCATGTGATTTTTGTAATATGATTCCAGCCGGGCCAGAAAGAGATGATTGTCTAAGTTCTTGTTAAAATATTCTATCCGGCTAAAGCTAGACCAATAACTATTTTGGGTCTGGCTTTGTTTATTTCTTTTAGCGCTTCGCACAAGGTAGCGCCGGTAGTAGTAACATCATCTATAATTATGACATTTTTATCAGATATTTGTTTTTTCGTCTGTTCTTCGTTTTTGAGATAAAAAGCATCAATAATATTTTTAATTCTTTTTGTTTTTAATTCTAGTTCTGTCTGAGGCCTGATATCTTCTTTTTTATACAAAATCTTATGATTAATTAAATAATTATCAGGTTTTAATTTACACAGGGCTTTGGCGATTAATTCGGTCTGATTATACCCTCTCTTTTTCAATCGTTTTTTTGATTGGGGCAAGGGAATGAGTATTATTTTTTCTTTATTTTTTATATCCAATAAATCGCCCAAATCAGCAATTATTTTTTCGGCTTTCTTAATTAGCATTAATGCTTCATAAAAACCATTTTCCCACTTTATCTTCCAAATCATTTTCTTAATAATTTCCTGATTATAGTCAAAAAGAGAAATGCGATTATCTTTATGAAAAAAAGGTTGCGGAGAAATTTTTTTAAAGCATTTTTGACAACAGGGAGCATCAGTTGTTCTGTCGCAACCTGGACAATGGTAAGGGAAAAGGATGTCTAAGAGAGAGGCTAATTTTTCTAAAATTTTTTGAATCATTTGGTTATTTCAATTTATATAATTGATTAAAAATTTCAAAATGAAAAAGTGGATAAATCTCTAAAGAATATAACTATCTTTTATATTTTTGTGTTATAATTGACGCATTAAGAAAAATATTTTTATGTCTAGCTCTTTTGGTAAAATTTTTTCTAAGAGTTTTGGTTTTGGTAAAAAAGACCGAAGTGTTTTAGGTGTTGATTTAGGTTCATCTTCAATCAAAGTTGTCCAATTGCGTAATGATAGAGGGCAGGCAATTTTAGAGACCTACGGTGAAATGGCTGTCGGCCCTTATCAAGATTTATCAGTCGGTCAAGCAGTTAATATTTTACCAGAAAAATTGTCGGTTTTGATGAAAGATTTGTTTCGAGAAGCTGGGGTGACTTCTAATTTTGGTGGTTTATCAATTCCCTTAAAATCTAGTTTGCTCATAAGTTTAAGTTTGCCAGGAGTTAGTGAAGAAGAATTGGGTGGTATGATTTCAATTGAGGCCAGAAAATATATTCCAGTGCCAATATCGGAAACTATTATTGACTGGTGGGTAGTGCCAAAAACTTCTTACGAATATGAAGACGCTGAGAAAGGTAAAAAAGGAGCATTGGCCGATAAGGTGAACGTTTTAGTGGCAGTTGTTCACAAAGATACCGTTGCTCAATATAAAAAGTTATCAAGTTCACTTTCTTTAGATAATCCCTTTTTTGAGATAGAAACTTTTAGTGTTATGCGTTCTATTTTACGCAATGAAAAGGGGGCGATTTTAATTGTTGACCTTGGAGCTACCACTACTAAAGTTACCATAATTGATTATGGTTCAGTTAGAGTTTCTCACACAATTAACAAGGGTGGGCAAGATATTACAATTGCTCTATCGCGCGGACTGGGTTTGTCTTTTCCTAAGGCCGAAGAGATAAAAAGAAAGGTTGGGTTGGTAGAGACCTCTTCGGGTGGAGATATGCGTCGAACCATCAATCCGATTATAGAATATATTTTTTCCGAAGTGACTAAAGTTATGGTAAAATATCAAGAGAAGAATACTCGGTCAGTTGAGAAGGTTTTCTTGATCGGAGGAGGTGCTTTATTGAAAGGACTTTTTGAAGTAGCTAAAGACAATATCTATGCTCCAGTTTTTCTAGGTACACCATTTGATAGAACTCTGGCTCCCGAATTTTTGGCTGATATGCTAAAGCAAACCGGTCCAGCTTTCGCTGTTTCTATTGGAGTAGCCTTAAGAGCTTTGGAAGAAGAATAAAAAATGTTATTATTTAATTGAATAATTATGTCGCCAGAAATTACAACTTCTTTTATACCAAAATCAGGTTCAAGCCATGGCTTGTCTAAATTTACCACTAGAAGAAAAGGAGCTAATTTGCTTTTGTTATCATCAATTTTTGTTGTTTTGGTAGTGGGAGCAATTTTTGGCGGAGCTTTTGGTTATCGTTATTATTTATTAGATATTCTTAATCGTGATTGTCATCCAGATGAAATAGAGACTAAGAGTTGTGGTCTTCTGGTTATATTAGACAGAGAAAAAAGCGCCATGGATATGGAGAGGACAATTGAGTATAAAAGAGTGGATGATATTCTGAAAATAGCTAATCAAATCCTTGGCCAACATAATACCCTAGTTCCAATGTTTAAATTCTTAGAAGATAGCACTATTCATAATGTTAGATTAACTAATTTATCTTTTGAATTTCCTGATAATTTAAACTTGAAAGCTTCTACGATTTCTTATGAAGATATCGCTGCTTATCAACAAGTTTTATCTCAAAGAAATGAAGTTAAAAGTTTAACTATTTCCGACATAGGCCGAACAGTTGATGGAGAAATAACATTTTCGGCCTCTTTAAAGCTTGATTCGCAACTTTTATCATATATAAAAAATCTTAATTAAATATGTTTCGTTTAATTTTGCCCATACTTTTGATTTTAGCCGCCGGTGTCACTTCTTTTTTCCTGATTGGCCCGATATTTAATGACCCCAGTGAATTAGACCCAGTAACAGAGAGGGTAACATCTGGAGGTATATTTTCACTTCAACAAGAAATTGAGGCCGTTGATGAAGCTTTAGAAAATGCTAGGCGATTAAGAGAACAGATGGGCACATTAGAAACTCGTTATCGCTCTATTTCTCCAGCTTCTTTAGCTACTGTTGATAAAATGGTTCCTGCTGACCCAAAGATGATTCTTCTTTATCCGGAATTAATAAAAATGGCTGAGCAATCAGGCTTATTCTTAGAAAATATTTCAGTTAGTTTGCCCCGAGAGACGACTGGTAGAGATCAAGTCGTGGCTAAAGGTTTACAAGATATTAATATTTCTTTTTCAACAGTTGGTAGTTATCCCCAATTATTATCT
>DSBD01000052.1 GCA_011049365.1 Candidatus Vogelbacteria bacterium | reverse complement strand
CGTCCAGCGTTCTTATGAGCGAAGCGAATTAGAAAAAGCGGGACGATTCCCTCCGGAGGCATAAAACAAATGAGTCCAATACGAAAGTATTGGACGATTGTTGTTTTATAGCTTTTGGGTTTGACTATTAATTTTTTTGGAGTATAAAGAAAATAGGTCTGGGAGTTCTTTGATCTTTTTGGTTAAGATTAACTCGGCCACAGGAGGGCTGTGGCGGCAGATTTAGGAAACTTTGAAAGGAGTTTTGGTCATGGCTATCAGAATAAAACTCGATGTTTTTAAGGTTAATGGTAAATATTATGCCATACGTGTTCTTCTTGATCTGGTTCAAGATGTAGAGTTGTCCCATCTAGGACTCGGAGAGAAAGTATTTTCTATCACTGGAGATGTAGAAAATAGTACTTTTTCTGCTTTTGAAGAAAAGGCTCGCCAGAAAGCACGTGAATTGGGGATAAATCACGTTATCAACCTGGATCCCTTCTTAACTTGACCGAAGTTTGGAGCCTTTAGAAGGTCAGCCCGAAATTTGACTGGCCTTTTAATATCAATCAGAAAATTTGGTTTTTTTCTGTCTTTTGGTATAATTCATAAATGGTGGATGAAGAAATGAGAGAACTTTTAAAAAGGAATTTAGAGGCAAGTAAGGATAATAATCGTCTATTAAAGAAGATTGCCAGAGTTTATAAATGGCAGATAATTTTTTCTTTAATAAAGTGGGGGATTATTATTGGTTCAGCTTTCGGTCTTTATTATTTCCTTCAGCCTTATTTAGAAACACTAACCGGTACTTATTCTGAAATTCGCCAAATTCTACCTTCCTGGCCAACTAATAATGGCTAGAAAGTATAATGCCCAGGTAGCTCAGTTGGCTAGAGCGTTTGCCTGAAGAGCAAAAAGTCGTCGGTTCGAGTCCGACCCTGGGCACCACTGAGAAAAAGTCAACGAGTTGTTGGTCACCTCGCCGAGCGGGACTCGCCGCGTTCTTTATTAAAAACTGCCAAAGAACCGGAAAAATACTTGTGGTGAGTTAATCGAACCATCGGCTCGAACCACATTTTGTAAAAGAAAATTTTTTTATAAAATATATGCTTATATTTTGGATTTTAATTTTTATTGTTTCTCTGGCTCTTTTGGTAAAGTCGGCAGATTGGCTTGTTGAGAGTTCAGAGAAAATTGGCCTGGCTTTGAAAATTTCGCCTTTTATCATTGGAGTGACCATTGTTTCCATTGGCACTTCTTTTCCTGAGCTGGCTTCATCTATTGCCGCTGTTTTGAAAGGGGCAACTGAGATTGTTGCTGCTAATGTAGTTGGTTCAAATATTGCTAATATCCTTTTAATTGTTGGTTTATCGGCGATTACTGCCCGGACCTTACTTGTTAAAAGAAGTTTAATTGATTTGGATGCTCCGCTTTTGGCCACCACTACTGGTTTGTTTATTTTTATTAGCTGGGACGGAAAAATTGTTTTTGGAGAAGGGATTTTGCTTTTATTGGCTTTTGTAATTTATTTTCTTTACACAATTTTTCAAAGAAGAGAAGAAATTATTACTCCAGAATTAGTGGAAGTTCTGCCCGAAGGAATGGAAGTTAAGGTTTTGTCCTCACGGGTTGAAAGACGAAGAAAAGAGATAAAAGAGAAGCCAACAAAATTAAATTTTAAAGTTTTTCTTTTTTTAATTTTTGGAATAATCGGTTTAGTCATTGGCGCCAACTATACCATTGAGTCGGTTTTGAAGATTTCCGAGTTTTTAAAAATTCCCACCACCTTGATAGCTATTACCGCTATTGCCTTTGGCACTTCTTTGCCAGAATTGGTGGTTTCGGTTCGAGCGGCTATAAAGAAAAAATATGAAATCGCCTTGGGAAATATTTTTGGTTCAAATGTTTTTAATATCTTAATTGTGGCCGGAATTCCAGCTTTAATTAAACCTTTAGCAATAGATGAACTTACTTTTTCGGTTGGCCTTCCATTTTTAGTTATTGCTACTTTACTTTTTATTATTGCCGGGATTTCTCGAAGAATTCATATCTGGGAAGGAGCAATGTATCTCTTGATTTATATTTTATTCGTTGTCAAACTCCTCAATTTATTTTAGTTGCCGCCAATTCAATTAAGAAATCCATATATGGGATTATACCTCCATATTGAGGAGTAGCGCAATAGCTGATAAAGTGGTAATGTAAATATGGCTCAAATTTCTAAAAAACTAGGAGAAAACATCAAGCGCATACGGCTTCGCCGTAAAATGTCGCAAGGCGACATTTGTCGAGCAATAGATATGGACAGAAGCTATATGAGTGCGATTGAGGGTGGTAAGGTAAATGCTACTTTGGCGGTATTGGAAAAGCTCGCCAATGCGCTTGATGTTTCGGTTGATGAACTATTGAAATAACTATGAACAAAGAAATTGAAAAGAAAATTGAGGATTGGAAATTTATTCAAAACCTTGCTTTTGATGTTTTGAAAATGTTGTCTGACGAACAGCTCGGTTTTACTGTTGGTAAAAATATGGGAACGCTCGGCGAGCAGTTTCGACACATGGCAAGGGTGCGTTTTCAATATGCCGAGGCCATTGAAACGAAAAAAGTTGACAATGTTATTGAAAAAATTGACCCAGAAGTTGCGAAGTCAAAATGCAAACTGATTGAACTTTGGGAAAAAGCGAATCAGAAACTGCTCGCTGTTCTTCAAAATGCCAATTCCGATGATCTGGAAAATACAACGATTAACTGGAAACATTGGGGTGTTGATGAAATGAATATCCACGATCATTTCAACGCCTTAATGGATCACGAAACACTACATAACGGGCAAATCATCGTTTATCTCCGAACAATGGAACTAAAATTCCCAAAAAGTTGGGAAACTTGGGGATTGTAAAATATGAATGAAAAAATCTTAAAACATTTTCTTGAATTTGGCACTTACACCTATCCTGGTCTATATCAGGAAAAGTTGAAAAATGATTTGCCCGATGATATTCGGGAAATTGGTCTTTTGGTTCGTAAAAATTTTATTCACCGTACAACTCTTGCGGCTAGAAACACTGACACTAATGCCGATCTAAAGTTCGGCGACATGACGAAAGTCCCATGGTGGCGACAACCAGAGGACGACATTTTAGTTACTGCCGCCGCAATGCTCGCCGAACTTTATCGGCGAGATAAAAGAGGTTTTGTAAATGACCGCGAACCAAAAGACAAGTTAGTTTTAACTTGTCGCTTTGTCGCCATAATGGTGGCAAGTATTTTGAAATCAAAGGGAATCCCGGCGCGGGTTCGCGCTGGCAATGCGCCCTATTTTGATATGGGTGAAGAACTTGGCGATGTAAGCACTGATCATTGGATAAATCAGTATTGGAGCGAGCAGGAAAATCGTTGGATAACTATTGATGTTGACGGAAGTTTAAGTTTGGATCAAAATTTTGATCCCTATGATATGCCCGACGGAAAATTCGATTTTCCTGCTAACGCATGGCTCGGTATCCGCGCCGGAAAAATTGAACCGCAACACTTCCACAATGCCGGTGGTTATCGTGGTAAGATTGTAGTTGTTTGGTCGCTTTTCTACGATTTTCATTCATTAATGAACAGTGAGATTATCTATCTCCACGGAACAAAATATGGAGACCCAAAAAAGTTTGATAATCTCACTGAAGAAGATTTTAAGAAAATTGATGGCCTTGCTCGGCTCATGCAGAAGCCAGACGAAAACTTTGACAAATTGGTAAAAATTTGGGAAACTGACAAAGATTTTCGTCTGCTTACAGGTTCATTATTGTAATTGGCGACGAAAAAATTTTGGCCTCCCGCGAGGGCGCGGCGGAAGGGGGGTGTGGGGGGAATTCCGCCGCGCCCGAGCGTTCCGCCGGAGCGAAGCGGAGGCGGTCAGTTCCGTTCAAAAAATGTTCGAGCAGAGTTGTATAATTCCACATTTTGACAAAAATATTATTTCTGTTAGGATAAAAATATGGATATATTATTAAACAATACTTTCTTTTTCTTTTTTACCCGTTCCGAAGGCGGCGTTGTTTAAATCTTTGAATTAATACAAAAACAACCCCGCCCGAGGCGGGTTTTTTGTTTTTTGGTAGTCGGAAGCTATATTTAAATACTTTAAATAAAGCTTCCGGTTTCCAAAGGGGAAACACGGACTTGGTTTTGGTCTTTGATAGAAAGATAAGAGGAGAATTAATATGAACAGCAAGAAGATTAGGATACATAACCCCATGGCTGCTTTACCGGGTTTTACTTTTTCTGGTATAGAAGCTTATTCCACCAGAGCGATGACGGATTGTGGTGGTTTGACCATAATTGCTGATTGTCATAACCCGGTATTATTAAGACAGACTGCTGGTTATTACCGACGGTTAGGATTGGGTCCCGACGAACTTATCCTTGTCCAAACTTCATCTGATGGTGATCTCTATCAAGCGATTACTAAGGATAAAGCATTGAGCTCAAGAATAGTTCAATTGGTTAAGAAAGAGGGGTATAAGATAGAATTTTTCTGTACCCGAGATAAAGTAGAAGCAGACTTTTTGAAGTGCTTGGGCCTTAATTGGTCTGACACGGTTTCTCATCCACCCGAGTTGGCTGATTTTTGGAATAATAAAGCTCATCTGCGCTCTAGAGCAAAAGATGAGGGCTTAAGACACTTGTTTCCTGAACACTATATCATTGATAGTGAGAATGATTTGCTTTTGGCAGTTGTTACCATACTAGAAAGTTATCCAGAAGTGGTTATTAAAAGGCCACTTTGGGCTTCTGGTCAGGGGATGTTTTTTGGTAACAATATAGAAACTGCTTATCATTTTCGTGATTATCATGGTATACCTGCTGGGACGATAGTCGAGAGATCACTGGGTTCTGGACATTTACCAATGTCGGTAATAACTCAATTTTTTGATGGTCAAATAATTGATCAGTGGTTTACTGAACAGCAATGTTGTCTTAATGGGCAGACAATATCTTTTGATGGCTTTGTTATTGGTGATTTACCGCAAGTTACCGATGAGGATCTTTTGTGGCTAAGTAGAGAGACTGCCAAACTTTACAAGATAGTTCTAAAAGATAATCCTCGTCTAACGGGAACGATTAATTTTGATTGCTTACGTCTTGAAAAAGAGAGATTTGTGTTAGAGTGTAATGCTCGACTTACTTTTTCTTCCTATGTTCAAGAAATACGTCGTTCTCTGATGTCTTCCGGATATTCATCTAACAACTGCTTTATGGTTCATCGAGTTGATCTAGTTGGTATAACAGATTTTACTTCCTTACAAAACAAATTGGGAAATACCCTTTTTGACTTTTCTCAAGAAGAAGGTGTTATTCCAATTACTGTTGGTTGTTTAGCCACGAGCGGTTATTGTTATTTAGTATCCATTACTCACTCTTATCAACAAGCTCTTCGAGTTATGCATCAAGCTAAATTAAAATTGACTCGATAGCTTAAAGGTGGGGCTACTCTTTTTGAGAGTAGTCCTGCCACTTCTTTTATCTCATATCATTATGAAATATCATAAATCATATATTAATTTAAAATCTCCTTATATATTAACTTGCGAACATGCTTCAGATTTTATTCCTCCCGAATATTTAGACTTGGGTTTAAGTAAAGAAGAATTAAAGAATAGTAAAGATCTATATGATCCTAATTCTCTGGATCTTGCGAAAAAACTATTTAAGAGTTTAAAAGCTAGCTTAATTTATCCTCAATTTTCAAGATTATTAATTGATGCTAACCGCAACCTGGACATAGATATCAAAAATTGCAATACCTATCATAGCGCTTGTCTCAAGACTGATTTACTAGTAGAAAAAGACAATAAAGAGTATTTAATTCCTATTCCTGGTAATAATATTTTAGAAGAAAAAAAACGTTGGGGTAAATATATTAAACCTTATCTTCTAGAAACTGAAAAACTTGTTGAAAAATTATTAAAAAAATTTTCCCAAGTATATATTTTTCAAATTCATTCTTTCTATCCTAAATATAACGGAGAAATTAGGAATGTAGATATTGGCGTTGTTCATAATCAGACAAAAATCGCTAAAAAATTTATTAATGAATTAAAAAATCAGACAGAATTGACAATAGGTGATAATAAACCTTGGGGAATGTCGGTGGTTGGGGGAGGTATTTTTTATAATCTAGCCAAAGATGAAAGAATAGAAGATATTGGTTTAGATATAAACAATAAACTTTTAACTACTGATAGAGAAATAGAAAAAATAGAAAAAATACTAACTACTAGTATTAAATATTTATAAGCATGAAGAACTAATACAGTCCAATACTGTGCGACTTGCCACACAGCTATGCGAGCGAAGCGAGCTCCTTTATTACCTCAGGGCTTGTCCCGAGGGGCTATATAAAACTAAGCCGATTTGACTTTAAGATGCTGAGTTTTATTTTTATCTATCTTGGGTAATCTGATTACCAAAAGCCCATATTTTTCAATAGCTTCAGCTTCATCAGTTTCTATCTCGGCCGGCAAAAGGATTGTTCTGGAAAATGCTCCCCAATAGAGTTCTTTTTGGAAACAATCTTCTTCATTAACTCGATATCCTTTATCTCGTCGTCCCTTGATGGTAACTATCTCTCTAGTAATGGCGATGTTCAAATCTTCCGGTTTAACACCGGCAATCATTGCTTGAATTATAATTTCATTATTAGTTTGAAAAACATCAACTGCCAATTCTCCTTCTTCTTCAACCCAAGAATCTTCCTCCTTATCCTTTTTTTTAACTTCTGTTGGTTGATTAAATTCTTTGTCCTCTGACACAGAAATTGTTCCGGTTAATCTTTCAAAAAATGATCTTTTATCTTTAGGCATAGTTATATTTTATCATTATTAATTATTAGAGCAAGTGATAACTTTTACTTTCTCAAAAAACCAGATTAAAAATACAGCGATTACCCAAAGAGAAAGATAAGTCAAAAAGTATTGACCACTACCACTGGTTATGATTATAAACAAATTAAATAGTGTATGCAATAAAGTAGCAAAGAATAAACCAAGCCAAACAAAAGCCTCTCTTTTTTCAGGTGATTTACAGAAGTTTAGGGCGATAAAGCCACCAACAATAGCTGAAGAAACGGCATGAACTAAAGTAGCGCCCAGAAAACGAAGATTACCGGTGATTAATATGGCCGGGTAGTGAAAATCAGTAAAGAAATGAAGAGTATTTTCCATAGCCGCAAAACCCAAAGCAGCGGTAATAAGATAAATCATAGCATCAATTGGTTCATCAAAATATTGACTATCAAAAGCGGCAATTTTAGCAGCTAGAAATTTCAACACTTCTTCAATTAAAGCCCAAACAAAAAAGGCTAGGAAAAGAATTTTAATAAGACTTTCGTCTTGAATGTCTTTTAATGAGAAGCCCGAACTGATAATTAGGGATATTTTTTGCCCCGCTTTCTGAAAGAAAGAAACATCATTTAGAGATTTCTGAATCATAGTTGCCAAAAAAACCATCACAGCTCCAAAGAAAAATGTTTTTAAAAGTATTCTCTTGGGCTCAGGCTTTTTTTTATCTTGTTTTAACCAAAACCACAACCAAAAAATAGCGGGTAAAAAACCGGCAATAACACTAAGAACTAAATTAATTATTTCAGCTTGGTAAGGCATATCTTTTTAATTAATTTTACCTTAAAATATCTTTATTTCAAAGATAAATTTCCATTAGCTATTAATTTATCCAAATTATCTTGACCATCTTTCAAAAATTTGAAATAACCGGCTTGGGCAATCATTAAAGCATTATCGGTAGAATATTTAGTCTCCGGGAAATATATTTTTGTTTTATTATTATAATTAGTTAGTTTTTCTTTCAATATTTCTCTTAAGGCAGAATTAGCACTAACTCCACCTCCAACAACTAAAGTCTTCAAATTATACTTTTCTAAAGCATTAATTGCCTTTTTAGCTAAAATATCACCGACCGCTTTTTCAAATCCATCAGCCATTGCTATTTTTTCTTTTTCATCTAATTTTTCTTTCTTCTTGATTATATAAAGAACAGCTGTTTTGAGACCGGAAAAAGAAAAATCAAAATCTTGGCTATTGATCATTGGTCTGGGCAGATTAAATATTTCTTTCCTGGTCTTATTCTTTTTAGCTAACTCAGAAATAGCCGGTCCGCCCGGGTAGGGCAGTCCTAAAAGTCGAGCCACTTTGTCAAAAGCTTCACCAATAGCATCATCTCTAGTACTGCCAATAATTTGATAATCAGTAAAAGAACGAATAATAGCTAGTTCGGTATGACCCCCACTTATAATAAGTCCTAAAAAAGGAAATTGGGGATTATGACCGGCTAGCCAAGGTGAAAAAAGATGACCGACCAAATGATTAGCGCCAATTATAGGTATTTGCCAAGCAATTGATAAAGCCTTGGCGAAATTTATGCCAGCCCACAAAGCCGGTTCTAGTCCGGGGCCACTGGTTACAGCAATTAAGTCAATTTTAGGTTTAGGATTTTTTTCTAGCCAAGCAAGCAAAAGTTCGGCTGTTTTTTCTTCACGACTTAAAATATTTTGGATTTCTTTCTTTTCTTCTTGACTTAGAACAACTATTTCTTTTTCTAGATTTTTCGTTTCCTTAATTAATTCGTCTAACAAAGGCAAAAGATTTTTATTATGTTCTCTTTTAGCTAAATTAGGAACTACTCCACCCCAAGGAGCAGAATTTCAGTTTGGGAAGATATTTTTTCTCCAATAATAGAGAAGGTGGGTTTAAATAATTCACCTTCGGCCAATAAGAGCCCTAAAGCAGTTTCATCACAACTTGTCTCTATGCCGAGTATAAGCATAGACTATTCT
>DSBD01000073.1 GCA_011049365.1 Candidatus Vogelbacteria bacterium | reverse complement strand
TTATATAACTTTTATTTCAAAATACCTTAACTAGGATAATCTACCATAATTTGATTATAAGGTAAATTAAATAATTTTCTTGTTTAATTCATCTAACTTCCCCCTTTTTCTTAATTTCTCAAAATTTGTATTTATAACCAATAATATTCCGGCGGAAAAAAGTAAATATTGTGGGACTGAAAAAGCTAGATCAAAAGAAAATAAAACGGGTAACCAAGCAAAAAGCATCCCACCAGTCGCCCCATGAAGACAATATTGAAATGATTTAAGATAGCTGATTGAAGGATAATATTTTCTGATAATTATTTGAGCAAAGAGAGCAACAAAGAAAACAATTAATAACCAGCCAAGTAATATCAGGAAAAAGAAAATGAAAGATAATAAAGTGAACAAGGGTAATAATATTTTATAACCCCTATCAGCTGACATTAATAGATTGTTTATATAATCTTTATTGATAGTAACTTTTTGACCTGAAAAAACATTTTTGAAACTCTGTTTAGTCGGTTGACCGGAAATATCTGACGAAATATAAATACTATCTTTAGTCATTAAGATTAGAGAATCATGCTGAAGAGGATCAGTATTAAGAGTATCCAAATCAATAGTCATTAAATATTCAACCGGTGATGTTTTTTTTAAATCTTCGGGAAGGGTAAATTTATACGGCCAAAAAGGCCTGACCGATTTAACTTGACCATCTTCTATCTCTATCGCCAATTCAGTCGGCCAAATATTTATAATTCCCGGTCTAATATTCCAAAAAAATTCTGAAACCGGAAGAAGAAAAAAGAGGAAAAAGAAAATTGTTATCACTAATGAAGTAAAAAGAGATAAAATAAGGTAATAGCCCAAAGAAAAATTCAAATTTTTATCCTTAATAGAAAGATAAAAAGAAGGATTGTAAATATTTTTATTCAAGAAATTGAAAAGATTCATAAGTTATCTATTGCCCAAAGCTTTTATTCTCTCTTCCACCGGCGGATGAGTCATAAATAATTTTCGCCATTTAGAATTATTAGAAGATTTATTACCAAAAGGGTTAGCAATATACATATGAGCAGTTGCTTGGCTAGCGGTAGCTAGTGGTCTGTTATTAGCACTTATTTTCTCTAAAGCATTAGCCAAACCTTCGGGATATCTAGTTAAAAGAGCTCCGGAAGCATCAGCTAAAAACTCTCGTCGACGAGAAATAGCCAATTGAATTAAGGTGGCAAAAAGAGGCGCCAACATTGCCAGAAGGAAACCAATCAATACTAAAACCACCTGAACTCCTCCACCTTTAGAAGAACTACGTCCGCGAAATAACGATAATCTTAAAAACATATCGGATAAGATGACCACAAAACCAACCAAAACGGCAGCCACGGTGGCTAATAGTATATCTCTATTACCAATATGAGCTAATTCATGAGCAATTACGCCTTCCAATTCAGAACGATTAAGAAGATTTAAAAGACCAGTCGTCACCGCCACAACTGCTTTATCCTTATTCCGGCCAGTGGCAAAAGCATTTGGTGATGGATCATTAATTGTATAAACTTTGGGTTTTGGTAAGCCAGCGGTAATGGCCAAATTTTCAACAATATTATGTAAATCCCGATAAGTTTTTTCATCAGCCGGTTCAGCTCGAGACATTTTTAAAACTATTTTATCCGAATACCAAAAACTGACAATATTCATAACCAAAGCAAAAGCCAAAGCTAAATAAAGAAAAAGGGCTTCATTCAAGAGAAAACTAAAAAACCAGCCTAAGGCCACAACAACCATAAAGAAGACGGTAAAAAGAAGCCAAGTACGCCTGATATTTCTATCTTGTTGAGTATATAATGTCGCCATTTTGTTATTTTAAAACTTAACTTCCACTGGCTCTCTGGCGGCCTCTTCGTTCAACTCAAAGAAATCTTTTCTTTGGAATTTAAAAGCTCCGGCCACTAAATTATCCGGAAAAGATTCCAAACGAATATTGAAGTCTCTAACATTTCCGTTGTAGAATCTCCGAGCCGATTGAATCTTATTTTCCGTATCAGCAAGTTCTCTTTGGAGCTCTATAAAATTTTGATTAGCTTTCAAGTCAGGATATGATTCAGCAACAGCAAAAAGAGATTTTAAGGCTCCTGATAAAACATTCTCAGCCTTAGAGTGGTCAGCTACACTTTCTGCTTGCATAGCTTGAGAACGAGCTTGAGTAATTTTTTCAAAAGTTCCGGCTTCATGAGTCATATAACCCTTGACGGTATTAACTAGATTCGGAATTAAATCATAGCGTCGCTTGAGTTGAACATCAATATCCGCCCAAGCTTCTTTGGCTCTATTATTGAGCTTAACAAAACGATTATAGGCAAAAATAAGCCATAAGACCAAAATAACAATTAAAGCAATTATTATATACAATAAATAATTCATAAATTAAAAATATTAAACTAATAAAATCCTCATTAATAATAACATCTTCTTAAAAAAATACCACCTCTAAAGAGGTGGTATTTTACTATCTTTTTTCTAAATTAGTATAGTCCCTCGGGGCTTAATGATTATATTAGCTCCTCGGCTCGGTAATGGAAAAGTTGGAACTTTTCCATTACTCTCGCTCTACGTCGCTAATAACCCATACCCATTCCTCCCATTCCCATACCACCGGCAGATTGATTATTATCTTTATTTTCTTGTGGTTCTTCAGTAATAACTACTTCAGTGGTTAAAAGAATAGCGGCGGCCGAAGAGGCTCTTTCTAAGCCAGTTCTAGCAACTTTAACTGGATCAACTATACCACGTTCAAACATATCTTCCACAATTTCATCAGAATTAGCATCATAGCCTCTAGCCCTTTTATCTTTTCTAACCTGGTCAACAATAACCGAACCATCTTCTTTTCCAGCATTAATGGCTATATGGCGTAGGGGTGCTTCTAAAGCTTTAAGGAGTATCTCAACACCAACCTCAAATTCATGTTCTATATCTAGGGATGGAGATTTGATTTTCTGACCACGAAGTTTTTCAGCTACTTTAACTAAAGCACTACCACCACCTGCTATTATTCCTTCTTCAATAGCCGCCTTAGTAGCTCCAACTGCATCCTCTATCTTAAGTTTTTTATATTTCATCTCTGCTTCAGTTGCTGCTCCAACTTTTATAACCGCTACTCCACCTGATAATTTACCCAATCTTTCAGCTAGTTTTTCTTTATCATATTGAGAATCCGAAGACTCTAATTGTTTTCTTATTTGCCCAGCTCGAGCATCAATATCAGCTTTTTTGCCCTTACCTCCGACAATAGTAGTTGATTCTTTGGTAGCAATAACCTTTCGAGCTTGACCCAACATGGTCAAATTGACATTTTCTAATTTTATACCAACTTCTTCAGAAATAACTCTCCCTCCAGTTAAAATAGCTATATCTTCCAGCATCTCTTTTCGTCGATCGCCAAAACCGGGAGCCTTAATAGCTAAAGTATTAAAAATGCCTCTGATTTTATTAACCACCAAAGTAGCCAAAGCTTCTCCGTCTATATCTTCAGCAATTATCACCAAGTCTTTTTTGCCGCTTTGGGCCATTTTTTCCAACAGGGGTAAAATATCTTTAACTGAAGATATTTTTTTATCAGTGATTAAAATTAGTGAATCAGAATATTCAGCCTCCATCCTTTCAGAATCAGTTATCATATAGGGTGAAATATAGCCTTTATCAAATTCCATACCTTCCACTACTTCTGATTCAACTCCAAAAGATTGTGATTCTTCTACTGTTACAACACCATCTTTACCAACTTTATCTATGGCGTCAGCTATGATTTTTCCAAATTCTTCTGATTCGGCCGAAATGGTAGCGACTTGGCGAATTTCTTCTTTTAGTTTGATTGGTTTGGCCATATCTTTCAAAATTTTAACTGCTTCAGAAGCGGCCGCATCCATACCTAATCTAATTCCTATTGGATTGACACCAAGAGTTGTTTTTTTAAAGCCTTCCTCAATCATCGCTTGAGTCAGAATAACCGCAGTAGTAGTACCATCTCCAGCATTATCATTAGTTTTATTAGCTACTTCCTTAATAATTTCAGCTCCTAAATTCTCAGCTTTGTCAACCAAAGATATTTCTTTAGCAATTGTAACACCATCATTGGTAATGGTTGGAGAACCGTAACCTTTATCCAAGACAACATTTCTTCCCCTAGGACCAATAGTTACACTAACCGCTTGAGCAACCTTATCTACTCCCCTTTTTAAAGCTTTACGAGCTTGACCATCAAAAATAATATTTTTAGACATAATTTATATTTACTCAATTACTGCTAATATGTTATTTTCCCCGACTATTAAATATTCCTGACCATTAACCTTAATTTCATCGGGTCCATATTTGGAAAAAATAACTTTTTGACCTTTTTTAACTTTTAAAGGAATAACTTTACCATCGTCAGTCATCCTTCCGTCACCAACAGCTATTATTAATCCTTGTTCCGGTCTTTCTTTATCAACGGTATCAGGAATAATAATGCCAGATTCAGTCTTATTTCCTTCAGCCGACAATGGTTCAATAAGAACCCTATCACCTAAAGGTTGAATTTTAATTTTATCCTTTTTATCTTTTTTCATAAGTAACTCTATATAACCGACAAAAGCCGGTCTTAACTTAGCTTATAATCAAAATATTCAGACTACATTATAACTGAATATCTTTTTACGTCAATACTTAAAGTATTGCCTGAAGACACTAACTATGCTACTATTCTGAGTATGATTAACTTAATAGCCATTATTTTGCCTTGGACTCAAATATTTTTATCAATAGCCCTAATTGCTTTGATACTTTTTCAGCAAAATGAAGCCGGGCTGGGAGCAGCTTTTGGTTCTGATTCAGCCGGTGGAGTTTCTCATAAAAAAAGGGGGTTGGAAAAAACTCTTTTTAATGCTACTATTGTCATAGCCCTACTTTTCGTCGTTACTGCTATTTTAAATCTCTTTGTTTAAATATCTCTAATTTAGAAATTATTTTCCTAACACCAAATCAATTGCTAAATCTATTTTAAATAATGGATAAAATTAAATCTCTAACTAATAAATTTATGACTACCGAGAAAAAAATATCGGATGTTTTTTATTACTCATATACATCTTTAAAACCTTTTTACAAATTAATCATCTTAATGATTTTAATTTTGGCTTCCTTGTTTCTAATCATCTATGCCTGGCAATTAAATAAAGAAAATATGGTTTTAGTTGCTTCTCGCGGAGGACGATTGAATGAAGGGGTAATCGGTTCCCCTAGTGTAATAAACCCTCTTTTAGCCGTTTCGGAAGCTGACCGTGATTTAGTCTCCCTTATATATTCCGGCCTCCTAAAATTTGACAATCAAGGTAATCTAACTACCGACTTGGCAAAGTCATATCAAATATCAGAAGATGGTTTAGAATACAGCTTTACTTTAAAAAACAATCTAACTTGGCATGATGGAGAAAAATTAACAGCCGATGACATAGTTTTCACTATAAACAAAATAAAAAATCCAGCCCTAAAAAGTCCTAAAAGAATAAATTGGGAAGGAATAGAAATTGAAAAAATAGATGATAAAAATATAAAATTTATCTTAATAAAACCTTATGCTCCTTTTATTTATAATTTAACTCTAGGTATATTACCTGAACACCTTTGGAAAGATATCCATGCTGAAAATTTAGCTCTTAATCCTCTCAATTTATCACCTATTGGTTCAGGACCTTTTAAAATTAAAAATATTAAAAGAAATAAAAGTGGCGTGGCAGAATTTTATGACCTTGAGCCGTTTGAAAATTATGCTTTGGGTGAGCCTAAAATAGCTCTATTACGTCTAAGATTTTTTCCTAATGAAGATGAATTGATTTTTGCCCATAATCGTAAAGAAATAGATTCTTGGCATGATTTTTCTTTAGCCAATAATACAACATTTAATATTAATAGTCAGAAAAAAGAATATTCGGGCTCCCTACCAAGAATTTTTGGAGTATTTTTAAATCAAAATCAAGCTGAAATATTTATATATCCTGAAATAAGACAAGCCCTTAATTTAGCGACTTGTCGAGATATAATAACTAATCAAATACTTGAAGATGGTAAAAAAGTCACACCAATAGATGGACTCTTTCCTCCGGGTATTTTAAACGAAGATGAAGAATTAAAAAACTCCTGGGAAAAAGGGCTGGAAGAAGCCCAAAAGATATTAGTAGAAAACTCTTGGAGCAAAAATGATGAAACTAATGTCGTATCTAAAAGCATCACTGATAAAGATGGTCGTAAAAAAGAAATTTCTTTTTCTTTTACTCTTATGACCTCTGATTCTCCAGAATTAAAAAAAACGGCTGAGATATTGAAAGGCTGTTGGGAAAAAGTAGGCGCTGAAGTAGAAATAAAAATATATGAAAGCGGTCGGCTTAATCAAGATTTTATCCCCGGTCGAAAATTTGATGCTTTACTTTTTGGACTAATGGTCGGAAAAGAGCCGGATCCATTTGCTTATTGGCATTCATCACAAAGATTAGACCCAGGATTAAATATTTCTTCCTATGCCAATATAAAAGTTGATAATTTACTAGAGGAAGCTAGAGAAACAATTGATAAAGATGAGAGATTTAATATTTATGAGGAAATAAATCAAATAATAACTACTGAAAACCCGGCCATTTTTTTGTATTCACCTAAATTCTCATATTTTTTACCTACTAATGTTAAAGGAGTTGAATTTCCTAGATTATTTTCTCCGGCCGAAAGATTCTCTGGAATACATGACTGGTATATCAAAACTGACAAACTTTGGAAAATTTTTGCCGAACCAGAAAATATTATAAAAGAATAAAATAAATATGCCCCCAGTAAAAAAAGGAGACGTCAAAAACGTTAATCCTAAAAAAAGGACTAATCGGATTATTAAAAAGACCACTAAATCTTTGGTCCCCACTGGTCCTAAAATGAAAAAGATTTCTCCCCCAGCCCCCGGAGTAATTAGAATAATACCATTGGGTGGAGTTGAAGAAGTGGGAAAAAATATGTCAGCCATAGAAATTGGTAACGATATTATAGTTATTGATGCTGGAATTCAATTTCCAGACGAAGATTCTCCTGGTGTTGATTTCATTATTGCTGACACTTCCTACTTAGAAGAAAGAAAGAATCGCATTAGAGCTTTAGTAATAACTCATGGCCACTTGGATCATATTGGCGGTATTCCTTATATAATAAATAAAATAGGCAATCCACCAATATACACAACCCTTTTGACTGCTGTAATTATTAAAAAAAGACAAGATGAATTTCCTCATCTGCCTAAATTGAATATTCAAGTCATTACCGATAATGATAGATTGAAATTAGGGCAAATACCGGTCAGTTTTTTCTCCCCCACCCACACCATACCTGACTCAATAGGAATAGTTGTTGGAACACCTTTCGGTAATATTATATTTACTGGTGATATAAAAATAGAAACAGAAAATGAGCAACCCGTTAAAAGCGAAGAAGAGATGTATGGCAGATTGGCTAAAGAAAAAACCCTCTGTCTGATAGCCGATTCAACTAATGTTGAAAAGCCGGGCTTTTCCCGACCGGAAAAAGAAGTCCAAGAAAATATAAAGAAAATAATCGCTAATGTTAAAGGACGGGTAATTGTCAGTACTTTTGCTTCTCTTTTTGATCGTATTATTTTTATTATCAAGGCCTCTGAAGAACTAGGAAAGAAGGTAGTAGTTGAGGGAAGGTCTATGAAAACTAATGTTGAAATAGCTAAAGAATTGGGAATACTTAAAGTAAAAAGAGATACAATCATTGGCTCTGATATTATGGATGAATATCCTGATAATAAAATAGTTATCTTAGCCACTGGGGCCCAAGGAGATGCTTTTGCTGCTTTGGTGCGCATTTCTAGCCGAGAGCACAAAAATATAAAAATTAGAAAAAACGATACCATCCTTTTATCATCATCAATTGTCCCCGGCAATGAAAAGAGTGTTCAGAAATTGAAAGATAATTTATCAAGACAAGGGGCTAAAATACTTCACTATGGCATAGTTGATATTCATTCCTCCGGTCACTCTCACCAAGATGAAGTTAAATGGGTCCACAGTATTTTAAAACCAAAATTTTTTATACCGGTTCATGGTCATCATTTTATGTTAAAAGTTCATGCTGATATAGCTCAGTTAATGGGCCTGCCGGAAAAGAATATTATCGTTCCTGATAATGGTATGATAATTGAAATAGCAGACCGAGGGAGAAAAATAATTAAAAGACCAGAAAAAGCCGGCAATCGCTTAGTTATGGTTGATGGTCTTGGTAATGATAATATCAAAGAAGTCGTAATTAGAGACCGGCAAATGCTCTCTCAAGACGGGATGTTTGTCATCATCGCCATTATCGACACTTCATCCGGCAAGGTTCGCAAATCCCCCGATATTATTTCTCGCGGTTTTGTTTATTTAAAGGAATCCCAAGAGTTATTGCACCACGTTAGACAATTAACAAGAAAAACTATTGAAGAAGGTTCAACTAAAATGCATCCAATAAATTTTGATTATTTAAAAAATAATGTTCGAGAAGAAATCGGTAAATATCTTTATCAAAAAACTCTTAAAAGACCTATTATTTTACCGGTCTTGATTGAAGTTTAGAAATGGAAAACTATAAAGAAAAAAGGGAAATAAGAATAAATACTTATCTAGCTGGTTTTCTCTTATCAATCCACCTATCTTTTACCGGCTATATCAACTCCTCTTTTTTAAGCAATTTTTTGTCTTATGAGACGGTTGGTTTGGTGTTTTCGGCGGCAGCCTTATTAGGTATTCTAGGACTTTATATTATTCCATTTCTTTTAAAAAATATTGACTTGGTTGAAACCATCGCTGCTTTAACTTTTTGTACAATAATAGTCATCTTACTAATGATAAATTCTAATCAAACCTACTTATTAATAGGTTTTTTTGTTCTTTATTATGTAATAACT
>DSBD01000059.1 GCA_011049365.1 Candidatus Vogelbacteria bacterium | reverse complement strand
TTCCATATACTAATTATAGCAAAAAAACAATTGAAAAAAAGATTTTTCAGTGTAATATGTAAATCTAAAGAGCCCGTAGCTTAGTTGGTAGAGCGCCTGCTTTGCAAGCAGGAGGTCAGGAGTTCGAATCTCCTCGGGTCCACAAAAATAATGAGTCCAATGCGCAAGCATTGGGCGATTGTATTTTTGTAGGTCATGAGGAGATTCGAAAGACGGAGACAGTCTACGAGATTTGCGGAGCAAATCTTGTCGCCGAGTCGGGGTCGCGAGAATTTTTCGTTAGAAAAATTACTTGTGACCGATTCCCCTCGGGTCCACAAAAATAATGGTGGTAAGATGGAATATTAAAAAAATAGATTTAAGCTAACTCTTTTGTCCAATAATGCGTGACATACAAAACAAGTAATCCAAACAATAAAGAAAGAGAATAACTTAAAACAGGATTGCCGGGAAATAAATAAATATCCATAAGACCTTTTAATCCCCTCCAAACAAAAATTACGGAAAAAGCTATCAGTAGTGTAAATAATAATTGTTTAACGGCATTTAATTTTCTTATTCTATATAACATAATTTAATAAACTATTTTTTATAATTACTAATAATTATCAATTTACTTTATTCTATCAATTTCTAAAAATTTATACAAAAATACTTAGAAAAACCGCCAATATCCAATAATTACGATAAATACAATTAGAATTATTAATAATAATATTTTAGCAAGGTGGCAAGAATTCCCACATTCTAAAGAATTATCACAATCAACCACTTTCGCTAATTTCTTCATTTCCTCTTTTTTCATAAACCTATCCTACTAGCCAGTAAATAAAAAGCAAGTTAAAATGAGCTCGGAAAGGGCCTGTAGCTCATTTGGTAGAGCGCTACATTCGCATTGTAGAGGCAAGGGGTTCGATTCCCCTCAGGTCCACAAAAATAATGAGAACAAAGCATATGCTTTGGGCGATTGTAATTTTTGTAGGTCATGAGGAAATTCGAAAGACGGAGGCGGTCTACGAGATTTGCGGAGCAAATCTTGTCGCCGAGTCGGGGTCGCGAGAATTTTCTGTTAAGAAAATTACTTGTGACCGATTCCCCTCAGGTCCACAAAAACATGAATACAAACCAAAAGATATTTCTACCTAACTCGCTTGCCTTGCTTTTGATTTAAATTTCATCTAGAAATAAGAACAGTAATAAATTCAAATGTTGAGCTTTAAATGAACCTAAACAAAAAGGAGAAAAGCTATGTCCAGAAATTTTATGACCATGATTAGAAACCAATGGTCTCGCGGGAATTTCGTCTGTGTCGGATTAGATAGCGACTTTGGCAAAATCCCCGAAAGCGCGCATCGAGGCAGTAATGAAAGTCAAGTCAGTATTCCTCATACAATAGTCGCCTTCAATCGGGCTATTGTGGAAGCAACGAAAGATATCGTCTGTGCCTATAAGCCAAACATCGCCTTCTATGAAGCCTACGGTGAGAAGGGTATCGCAGCTTTGCATTTGACAATCTGTGATATCCACCAGATTGCTCCAGATGTGCCCGTCATCCTTGACGCCAAGCGAGCAGACATCAGTAACACAAATAAGGGCTACTTGAAATTTGTTTTCGACTTTCTGGCAGCGGATGCTATCACAGTTCATCCTTACCTAGGCGCTGAGGCTTTGAAACCATTTCTTGAACTAAAGGATAAGAGTATATTTGTCCTTTGTCGGACTTCAAATCCGGGCGCTGATGAATTCCAGGACCAGACTATTGTTCCTAGCCGAGAGAACGAAAAACACTGAGAATTACCTTCTGGCCCTCGTGGTGAAGAAGAACCGACCCATATGCCACTTTATGAGTATGTTGCTCGTGCCGTTAAGTATGATTGGAATACAGATGGCAATTGTGCATTGGTTGTCGGTACAACTTATCCAAACGAACTATGTCGAATCCGACAAATCGTTGGCGATATACCAATTCTCATTCCCGGTATCGGCGTTCAGGGAGGAGATCTGGAAGCAACCGTCAAAGCCGGCAAAGATAGTAATGGTGAAGGGATGATTATTAACTCTTCCCGAGGTGTTATTTTTACCTCAATTGGTTCAGATTTTGCTCGAGCTGCTCGACAAGAGACCGAAAAGCTTCGTAATCAGATTAACTTATTTCGTTAGAAAGAAGACAGAAAATTATGAGCAGGAACACGCTAACACAGCTTCGAGATTTAGCAATGGAAGCAGCTAATGCTTTATGGGCTCTGGAACACCACAAAAAACCAAACCGCGACCCAATCACTATTAACCAAAAGATTTATTCTCTCAGACAGAGATTGGACGAATTGTCTTTTTTCGTTCCTAGTCCTTTGAGTAAGGAAGAAATCGCCAGGATCTTTGCTTGGAACCAAGGCAATTATTACTTCAAGCCATGTTGTTTATAAATCTGGCAAGCACGACTCGACTTGTGCCAATAAGGATGCAATTTATCCCCACACGATGCAAACATCACTTCTCTGTCGAGAAATTGCCGAAGGATTTATAAACGACAACGTAGAGGTCGTCATCGTTCCAGCCGTTGGTGGTATCATCCTCTCTCAATGGGTAGCCTATCATCTGGCTATAATGAATAGTAGTCAGGTATTGGGAATCTATGCCGACAAGGCTGAGGATGGACGATCTTTTGTCATCAAACAAGGTTATGACAAAATCATCACCGGAAAAAAAAATTTTGGTGGTGGAAGATGTCCTCACTACCGGAGATTCGGCCCGGAAAGTCATTGAAGTAACTCGCGCTCTTGAAGGCAAGGTTGTCGGTCTCGGTGTTCTCTGTAATCGCGGGAAAGTTACTGAAGCAGATGTGATTTCTGTTCCCAGATTGACTGCCCTACTGGAAGTAGAGCTGGCCATGTATGACGCGAAAACTTGCCCGCTTTGTGAACAAGACATCCCGATCAATACCGATGTCGGCAAGGGTCGTGAATTCTTAGCCAAGCAACGCTGACAACATAACTCCTAAGTTTCTCAAAGGGCTTGGTACTCTCGTAGTACTGAGCCCTTTACTTTATCTATAGAAATCCATTGTCTTTAAGACATCATTGATAGTTTTTGTGGCATTTTCTTTAGCTATTTTATTACCTTTTTCCAAAATTGACCGGACATAATCTTTATCTTTAACTATTTCCAATCTTTTCTTTTGAAAATTATCAATAAATTCAATCACTACCTTGGACATAACTTTTTTAAATTCCCCCAACACAGCTTTGCCAGCTTCATGCTCTTTAATCAAATCATCTACTTTTTTCAAATCTTCTTTCTCGGTAGCTAATTCTTTGGTAATTAAAATATGACTTTTTAATTTAGGAGTCATTTCTCCTTCAAAAGCTGTTTCAGCGCTTTTTATTTTTTTCTCAATTGTCTTTAAATCATCAGTTAAAAAGATAGCTCCGGCCGGAATACTTTTACTCATTTTTCCTTCACCTTTTAGAGAAAGAACTCTTAAAGCTTTCATTTCTTGAGTTTGAGGCAAAGGAAAAATATCTCCATATTTTTTATTAAACTTTTCAGCCAGGCGACGAGTAATTTCCAAATGAGCCAATTGATCTTCCCCAACAGGAACTCTTTCAGCTTTATTTAAAAGTATATCAGCCGCCATTAAAACCGGGTAGAAAAATAACAAAGCATTAGCTACTTCAGGATTGTCTTTATTTTTTAATTTATCTTTTAAAGTCGGCACTCTTAGTAACTCTGAGACGGTTGTTAAACGAGATAAAATTAAAGTCAAAAAAGAGACTTCTCCAGCTACGGCTGATTGAAGATAAATGTTCGTTTTACTAGGATTCAGTCCCAAAGCCAAATAATCAGCCACCACTCCTTCTACATATTGACCGACTTCTTTCGGTTCTTTATCGGTCAAGCCGTGGATATCAGCCACAAAAACCAAGGGGGTGAATTTTTTCTGTAACTCAACTATCGGTCTAACGGCGCCTAGGTAATTAGCTACTGTCAAACCACCTGTTGGTCTGATACCGGTAAATATTTCAGTTAAATATTTTTTATTCATATATAGTATTATATTAAACTATTTTAGGGGTATTATAAAGTGGATAGTATATTTTATTAAATATTGATATAATTAGTTCATTAAAAATATTTATATTCGTTATGAAAAAATTTCTAAGATTATTTGTTTTAGTAATAATATCATCTTTTTTTGTTTGGTTCTTAATTGTTCCTCAAAAAACCGAAAGTGTTACTAATTGTTTGAGAGCTATAAATAACTGCCGAGTTACCGCTGACCGTTGTCGACAAAGAGTTTTTAGTGCTTCTAATCGTTGCGCTGAAAATTATAGAAAAGTGGCTGAAAATTGTTCTAAGAGACTTTCAAAAGCCAATCAAGAACCAGCTAAATGCCAAGAGAGATTAAGACAATGTCAAGAAAGAGCTCGAAGAGCAAGTAATCCAATTTTAGCTTCCTTAAAATGTAATGATAGATTTAGAAATTGTGACGAAAGAGCTTTGAAAAGAATAAGGACTGCTCAAGAATGTTTACCTAAAGCAATGGACAGGAAAAGAAGTTGCGACCAAAAAGCTTATAACACCAGAATAAAAAATTTGAACAATTGTGAAAGAAGATTAAATTCCTGTATTGATAGAGTTAATCGCAGGTGCTCCTAAATCAATTCTTCTTTAAAATTATAATGCCCTCGGGGCAAAAAGCACCGAGGTAATAATACAAACTCGCTTTGCTCGTCCTTGCGCGCGGCCGAGCCGCGCGGTATTATACCTATATTAGCTCCTCGGCTCGGTAATAAAATAATTTTAAAGTTATAATAGTATATGACAAGAAATGATAAAAAATTAACCCCTGATTTTAGAAAAAATTACTTTCAGATTATAAATAATAGCCTAAAAACTAAAATATTTAAAAATTTTTTTGTTAAAGATAAAAAGAAAAAGATTGATATTGTGAATAATGGGCGCTTCGCTTGCGCTTGGTACGCTTCAGCTGTTTTACTTCTCTCGGGTTTAATAGACAAAACTCGTCTAACAGTTAATTCTTTAGAAAAAGATTTGTTGAGAAATAATTGGCGAGAAGTTAAGAAAATAAAAAAAGGAGCTATTTTAATTTGGAAAGAAAAAGAAAATTACGGTGCAAGCAATCGCCATATTGGTTTTTATATCGGTAATAATAAGGCGGTTAGTAATAACTCGCAAAAAGGATATCCTATAATCCATCACTATACTTTTGGAAAAGATAAAAACGGACCCAAAAGAAAAATAGAAAAAATATATTGGCATCAAAAATTAGATTCTTAAGAAAGGATTATTATTAACTTATAGTCTTCAATTGTCAAAATCCAAACGCATGGTTTGCCTACTGGAATGAAGTATAGATGGACAGGGTCGCGAGAATTTTATGTTAGGGAAATTACTTGTGACTAACTCCCCTCTCCAATATTGACTTATTTATATATTTATGCTTTAATACCAATTAGATAGGTTCTTACCAAATAATGATTCGAGGGTTCGAATAACAGAAAGGAGATTACTATGAAAATAATATTGATTGAAGACGCAACTCCCCTCCACGAGGTACTGGGAGTAGTTGTCAGAAAAAGGGGTGGTGATAGCCAAGTTGTTACTGCTGATAATCTTGAAAAAGCTGAAGAGGTTATCCAGAGCAACTTGGACGCCGATATTCTTATCTTGGATGGTAGTATTATTGGTGGAAACACTGTTCCCCTCCTTAAAAAAATTCGTAATAAATTTGAGGGTAAAATAATCGCCTTCTCAGGCGATCCCAAGATTCAAGCGAAACTCCTGAAAAACGGCGCCGATATTCAAATGGACAAGAGTCAATTGGCTCAAATCTTTGAAATCATCAGCGTTTAGTACTGTACCGCTTCCTCGTCATTACCGCCGCTCGTCTTTTTTGATGAGCGGTTTTTGCTTTTGGTTTAAAAATTATTTATGATATAATTAGATTAACTTGTTTAGCGACGTAGAGTGAGTGAAATGAAGATGTTTTTTACATTTTCATTTCCGAGCCGAGGGGCTAAGGCCAAGTTTTATAATTTAATTATATTTTTATGGAACAAGAGAAAATAGAAAAAGGATTAGCTATCACTATTGGAGTAATATTTTTCCTCATTATATTTTTTTATCTCCCCTATTTTAATCTCGATACTAAAACTAGTGGTTTTCAAAGTATAATTCCCCAAACCACAACCAGTCAGCAAGCAGAACCCGTTATATTTCCACAAGAATTTAAAAATGAAAATTTGGGATTATCATTTACTCATCCAGCCGGACCAGATGGTCTAATCCTAGAGATGGAGGGAGAAAATTACTTAATTTTTGGCTCTGGATCAGAATCACCAGAGAATAGTCTAATAATCTCAGCTCATGATAATCCCGAAAATTTAGATGCGATAAATTGGTTAGAAAAAAATATGCCCAATTTTTCCTCAAGAAAAAGAGAAGAAACAATTGATCTACCTGGTATATATCCTTGGTTTTGGTTTAATATGAATATTGATGACAAAATATCATATGATGCTCTCGCTCTCAGCTTAAACAATAAAATATATTTGGCTGAGTTATACTACCAACCAACAGACTATCAATTTCTAAATCTAGCTTTTTACCTAATTCAGTCAATAAATATTAACGAATAGATTTTAGACTTAAATCTATTTGGTGTTCAATGAAACTTTTTAAATCACAACCAATAGCCTCTAAGGATTTTGGGAATAAAGATTGCGATGTTAATCCTGGTAGTGAATTTACTTCCAAAAAATATACTCCTCTCTGAGGAGAAATTATAAAATCAGAACGAGAATAGCCATTCAAGAATAACTTTTTATGAACCGCTGAAGCTATTTTAGACATTTCTTCTACCTCTTTAGGTGAAAAACGACCCGGGCAAATTTCTTCCGTCTGACCACTATATTTTGCTTCAAAATCAAATATACAATGTTCTGTAGATAATTTTATCTCTACCGGCGGAAGAGTATATAAATCTTGTCCACGAAAATTATCAATCACTCCCAAAGTGGCCTCTCGACCACAAATATATTCTTCTATAATAATCTCTTTTGAAGACTCAAAAGCTTTTTGACAAGATTGAAAAAGATCTTGTTTATTACCAGCTAAAGAAATTCCCACTGATGAACCGCTATTATTAGGTTTGACTATCCAAGGAGGAGAAAAAGTCTTGAAAGCTTTATCAACTATAGTCTCCAACTTATCTTTTATTTGGCCAACAATTGACTTAGGAGTTTTAATACCTTGGTCAATGATTATTTTTTTGGTCAGCTTTTTATTCATAGCCAAAGCTGAACCAAAACTTCCGGAACCGGTAAAAGGTAAGCCTAAATTCTCTAAAATTTTTTGTAAGCGACCATCTTCACCAAATTGGCCATGTAAAGCATTAAAAGCCACATCTATTCGATTGGCAATTTCAACCGGATGAGAAATTAAGCCATTAACATACCAACTACCCTTTTTATCTATAAAAATATCGGAAATGTCAAACTTATCTTGTGGTAAAGCGCAAATAACTTCCCAGCCAGTTTTTAAAGATACATCATATTCATCACCTAAACCGCCACGCAATACACCAACTCGCAGTCTGGCCATATTAATTATTTAAGATAATTTTTTATCTTGGCAATAACATCATCTAAAGTAAAATTAGCTTTGATTAAATAATCATTAGCGCCAAGATTTTTAGCTTTTTCTAAATCTTCTTTTTGACCTAAATTAGAAAAGACTACAACTGGAATATCTTTCAAACTATCATCTTTCTTTATCTTCTCTAAAACCTCAAAGCCATTCAAGCCGGGTAAAAGAAGGTCTAATAAAATAATATCTGGTTTATTTTCAGATAGAACTTTCATAGCATTCTCTCCATCAACAGCAATCATAACCTCTAAAGATTCTTTCTCTAATCTTTTGGCTGTTAAGGATCTTAAAAATTCATCATCTTCAACAATTAAAACTATTTTTTTATTTTCGCTCATATTATTTTGCTTAAATTATTAAAAACAAATTATAATTTTATTTATTGTCAACCTTTTCATTACCATCTGATTCTACCTGATTTAAAGGTAAAAGTAAATGGAAAGTTGTCCCTTTGCCTACTTGACTTTCAAACCACAAAGTGCCGTGATGCTTTTCCACTATGTCTTTTGATATATAAAGACCTATACCACTACCGTCGGGTTCCTGGAGAACGGCATTACTAGCTCTGAAAAATTTATGAAATATTTTCTTCTGCTCTTCTTCTGGTATACCTATACCCGAATCTTTAACACTTATCACAACTTGACTCTTAGCTATATTTAAATTTTTATCAGAAAGAGTAACCACAACCTGCCCTCCAGGAGAGGTATATTTTATAGCATTATCAAATAAGTTTTCTAAAACCATTTTTATTTTAGCTATATCCACTTCAATTTTAGGTATTTGACCGGCAGATTTTTTAAAGACAAAATCTATTTTTTTACTCTCTACTTGATTAACAAATTCAGACATAGTATCTTTTATCAACTCTTCAATCTCAACCAAAGAGAAGCTATAATCATCCCTTAATGATTCTCGCTGATTGAGATTTAGCAGATTATTAACTATAACTATCATCTTTTGAGTGCTATCATAACCTTTTTGTAAAAATTCTTTCTGTTCCTCAGGCACTTCACCTAGTTGACCACTTAAAATCATATTAAGAGTCCACTTAATAGCTGATAAAGGAGTGCGCATTTGATGAGTGGTGACAGAAATAAATTTTGATTTAGCTTGATCTAAATTAGCTAATTGTTTTTTGAGCATCTTTATTTCCAAATCTTTAGTATATAGAACTCGACTGAGTTTATTCATTTTACTAACCAATTTTTCATTTATTTTAGTATCATCAATTGTTGGAAAAATTCTTTTATCAACATCATGAGAGTCTTTCTTTTTTAAAATTCTTTTAACTATATAAATCGGTTTAATTGTCTCATAATTATAGGAAATAAAAAAAGATAGAAGAATAAAAATCAAAGACCAAATTATCAAGT
>DSBD01000024.1 GCA_011049365.1 Candidatus Vogelbacteria bacterium | reverse complement strand
TACATTTTCATTTCGCTCTCTCTACGTCGCTAATAGAGCCTCAGTGTCAGACTATATTAGCTCCTCGGCTCGGAAATGAAAATGTTTTTACATTTTCATTTCGCTCTCTCTACGTCGCTAATAATAACAGATAAGTCCACTACTATATTAACCTTTGAAAAGACTAAAGTAAACTGCTTAAAATGGATTAACCGCACCCCTAACTTCAAAATGAAGATGTGGCCCAGTAGAACGGCCAGTAGAACCAATAGAACCAATCGTCTGGCCAGCTGATACTTGTTGGCCTGGGGACACTTGAACAGAATTCAAGTGGGCATAAAGAGTCTGAACTCCGCCTGAATGACGGATAACAATATAATTACCATAACCACCATTCCAGCCACCCATACGAGCTATTACCACCTCACCACTAGCGGCAGCATAAACTGCTGTCCCTATCGGTGCAGCTAAATCAACCGCATTAAAACCATGTAAACCTTGAGTTTTAATTCCACCTTGTATTGGACGAACTAGATTACTTCTCGTTGTTAAAGAAGAACTCCTGCTTGAAGTGCTTGGTTGACGAACAGGTTCCGGAACAACTCCGTGAGGAATAATCACTTCAGTCCCAATAGTTAATTTTTCTCCAACGGCTAAATTATTATATCTAGCAATCTCTTCAACTTCCCCTTTATAACTTTTAGCAAGTGATGCTATAGTATCTCCCTTCTTAACAATGTGACGAACACCAGAAACCGGTAAGATTACTAAATTATCACCAGGCTTAATTTTATAATTGCTCGGTAAATCATTAGCCCAAATAATAGTCTTAACTGATACACCAAACATATCAGCTATTTGCGACAAGGTATCACCGGAACGAACTATATAGACACTAATTTGACCAACATCAGAAGAATAATAATCTTCTCCCAAAAGCATCGGACTAGAATCTAAAACCAAAGTATTTCCCTCAATAACCAAAAGGCCACCGCCACCGCGGGGCAGATTGACTGGATTGAGAGCCAAGGTGGCTTCTAGAAAATCATTTTGATTATTTGGCGAACTAATTGCTCTGTTGTTTGATAAGTTTCCAGCCGAAACATTGACTAGTGGAAAAATTATTGCCAAAAACACCACCGGTAAGCCAATAAAGCTGAAAAAGTGTTTTTTGAATAAAAAATCTCTATTTTTTCGCCTTGTTTGAAAAGCGCTGTCTATACCTTCAAAGGATAAAATAAGCCTTGTTTTTAAATGATAATCGGACTTCCAGTCATCTCTGTTTAACTACTGAACAAGACCATTTTAAAGGATTTTAATCACTAAATCAATACCCTTAAAAAATAGCTGTGGATAGCAATTTAGCCCCTTAAACGTTCTAAAATTTCCCTCTCCACCGTCTCTAAGTCGCGCCCATAAGTTAATCTGGACAATTCTTTTAATTTTTGTTTAACATCTGGAGAACCATTGTCAGCATTCAAAGTTTTGATATTGAAAGGTTTAGCCGGTTCGCCATTTATAAGCAATTTTATGAAAGCATTTTGATTTTCAATTGATAGTAAGTCGCGCTCACTGAAGACTGGAGAAAATTGTTTGGCCAATTCGTCTGTATCGGGAGCCCCAACTCTAAAGGTTGCCATTGAGCCAACATTACCAAAAACTGCCCCCTTAATTTCATCACTTAATTGAGCAATGAATTGATGAGCTAAAATAAGATTAAGTTTGTATTTTCTAGCTTCAGACAGAATAACCGAGATTGATTCAGTGGTAAAATTTTGAAACTCATCAATATAAAGATAAAAATCTTTTCTCTCTTCTTTAGCCATCTCGCCTCGTGATAAAGCAGCCATTAATAATCGGCCAACAGCTATCATACCCAAAAGCCCGGCATTAATATCACCAATCTTACCCTTGGCCAAACTAACTAAAAGAATCTTTCTTTTATCCATTACCTGACGAAAATTAAAAGCTGACTTTTGTTGAGCAATTATTGGCCTAATATAATCATTAGCTATAAAATTACCAAACTTAGAGGTTATATAAGGAGCCATATTAGCCAAACCTTGTTCGCCGGTTGTTTTAGCCGCCTCCTTGGTCCAGAAATCAATTACTGACGGATTGGTAATACGAGCTAATTTTCTCTGACGATATTCTTCATCGGTAAAAATACGAGGGACTTCCATTAAGGTCGGCACTTCATGAATAGTATCTTCCATTAAAAGTAGAAGAGAATTTCTCATATATTGCTCAAACATTGGACCCATTGTCTCCTTCATAAATAACTGATTAAAGATGGCCTGAATTTCATTAACAATAAAAGTTTTTTCTTCCGGCCGACTAATATCATATTCCAACATATTCATTCCTAAGGGCCGTCTCACATCGCCTGGGTCAAAAACTATTACATCTTCAGCTCTTTCCACTGGTATTCTTTCTAAAATGTCATCTACTAAATCACCATGAGGGTCAATAACACAAACTCCATCACCGGCCTTAATATCTTGTAAAGCCATATTGAGCATTAACCATGATTTTCCGGTACCAGTCTGACCAATAATATAAAAATGGCGCCGACGATCTTCACGATCCATTCTGACTAACTTTCTTTCGCCACGAAAAACATTCTCTCCAATAATTACTCCTTCTTTAGGTAAATTGTCTGGTGGTGGAGCTTCTTTGGTCTTGAGCCATTTAAGACGGGGAGTAGTTGTGGTCGATATTGGGAAATGAAAAATACTAGCAATTTCTTCAGTATTTAAAATTAGCGCTTCTTTTTTATTAAACTGCCTAAAAACAAAATCGTAAATTAAGTTTTTCATTTTTTGGGGCCTAAAAAGTTGAAATTCACTTCTTTTAG
Organism: Candidatus Vogelbacteria bacterium; assembly: GCA_011049365.1. GTDB lineage: Bacteria > Patescibacteriota > Minisyncoccia > Phycocordibacterales > XYD1-FULL-46-19 > DSBD01. Next base: position 6,500 of record DSBD01000024.1, on the reverse strand, counting down.
GAGAAGCAAATTGAGAAAAAGCGCCGGCTAAAGATAAAAGTAAATCCTCTGTCCTATCTTTTGATAAAGATGAAGCCATTAATCTAATATTAGTCTCAAAAAGTGGCTTATCTATTTTTTTCTCTAAGGCCTGAACTGCATCTTCATCAACACTTCTTTCTTTATTACTACTATCTTGACCTTCAAAAAAAGGCTTAATATCTTTCCAGGTAATACCGGCATAAGCAACATCTTTAAACTTCTCACCCTTTTTCAAGCGAGTTATTTTTTGATTAATATTTTTTTTGAAATTAGTATCAGCCGGACGAGCTATGATCTGCAAACAAGCACCGTCTCCAACTTCCTCTAATTTTGAGAAGACACTCAAGATGGGCGAGAAAGTATCAATTTTGGCCTCTTCATAAGTTCTAACCGGTAAAATAGTATATTTTTCGGTTAAAATTGCTCCCGCCACCTGACCTTTAGGATTAAAGATAGTATAATCATCAACTTCATCAACTTGAGCATCAGCAAAAAAACCCTGGACTTGGCGGATGGCAAAATCAACCGACTGGCGGGGGATAGCTAAATAAAAATAAATTTCACTGCCGGAATTATGAACCGCCAACTCTAAACAAAAAGGTTCTTTAAGTGAGGAAAAAGATGATAGTAGTTGCTCAAAATTATTAATCTCGGCTATTATATCTCTTTGCTCATTGTCTTTTAGCGAACTAGGTGGTAATTTAACTAATAAAAGTTTTAAATTTAGACTAGGTCCTTTTTTGTATCGGCGAACTAACCACCAGATAAAAAATAGTCCAAGCAGTAAAGCAATTGTGACTATTAATATTAATTTTAATTCCGGAGCCATTATTAAATAGCTTTAATTTTCTTTAATTCCTCATATAATCTGTCAGTTAAAGCATCATGAAAAGCATCAAGTGATGCCGGGTCAAGATTTTTGGCCTCTTTAACTGTTCTTCTTAAACCTTTTTGAGGGATTTGGCTAATTAATTCATTTATTTGAACGATTACTTCTTCCGGCAAATTATCTAAATAATGACCTGTGGCTTTTTTAGTTGGCAAAGCTTCAGCCGCTTCGTCTTTTTTCTCTATTTTTTCTTCTACCGGTGGTGCTTGAGGTGGTAATTTCTCACCAAAACTTTCTAAAACGGTTTCATAGATTAAATTTTTATCAATCTCTTCATCAGTCACCAAACCTCTTTCTTGAGAGAGAAGTTTTCGGCGCTCTTCAATTTGTTGGCTAAGTTCTTCTATTTCTTTTTCAATATCAGAACTTTCCATATTTATGGCTACCATAGTTTGCTTGTTTGGTTAAAATATAATAACTTGTAAATATTATAACAATCCCCAATAATAAAAACAATGAATTTTGAACCAGCCAAATTAAACTCTGAACAACTTCAAGCTGTAAATACTCTAGCTGGTCCGGTTTTAATTATCGCCGGCGCTGGCGCCGGTAAAACCAAAACCTTAGTCAGTCGGATAGTAAATTTAATTGACCATGGCACTAGACCAAATAATATTCTAGGTTTGACTTTTACTAATAAAGCGGCCGGAGAAATGTTTAGCCGAATAGACTCCTCTTTGAGGGAAAAACATATTCCCGAACGCCCCTGGCTGGGGACTTTTCATTCCTTGGGAACCAAAATCCTTCGTGATAATGGTTATAAATTCAATATTGCCGACCGTAATGATTCAATTCGCTATATCAAAAGAGCTCTTAAACAAGCCGGTTATGAAAATAATCAATGCGACCCTAAATCTGTTTTAGCTACTATTTCTCGCTACAAAGCTGATGGCTTTAGTCTGAATGATTTTCAAAAAGCTTTTGGCGATGGACAAATTAAAGGTTTTTGGGAAAAATTGATGAGCCAAATCTGGCCTCAATATGAAAAAATACTAATGACCGAAAATAATTTAGATTTTGATGACTTACTATTAAAAACCAGAAACCTTCTATCTGAAAATGATCGTTTGAGAAAAAAATATCAAAATCGTTGGTCGCATATCCATATTGACGAATATCAGGATACTAATAAAATCCAATATCAATTAACTCATCTTCTAACCAATCCTCAAAATCCCAATATTTGTGTAGTTGGTGATATAGATCAATCAATTTATGGTTGGCGCGGAGCTGATATGAGAAATATTATTCAATTTTCTAAAGACTTTCCTGAAACTAAAACAATTATTTTAGAAAAAAATTACCGTTCCACCGCTAATATTCTTTATTTAGCTGATAAGATAATCAGTGTTAATAAAAACAGGATCAATAAAATAAATAAAGCTCATAAAGATGACGGCGAACCGGTAAAATTATTATCAGCTTGGTCGGAAAATGATGAAGCTGAGAAAATAATTACTGAAATTAAAAAATTACTCCAACAAGGCCTTGACCCAAATGATATTGCTATTCTTTATCGGCTTAATTTTCAATCACGGGCCTTAGAAGAAGCTTTCTTAAAGGCTGGACTACCTTATAAAGTAATCGGGGTGAAATTCTTCCAAAGAGCCGAAATAAAAGATCTTCTATCTTATATCATAAGTGCCTTAGATAGAGAGAATTGGTCAAATTTAAAAAGAGCTCTATCATTTCTACCCGAAATTGGTAAAGTAACTATCGCCAAAATAGCCAGTGGTGAAGTGGAAAAATTACCTCCAATAACACAAAATAAAATCAAAAAATTCTATAATCTTTTAGATAAAATAGAAAAATTAGTTGAGAAAGAAAGCCCTAAAGAAGTATTAAACAAAGTTTTCAGTTTAAGTGGTTTGGCTGATAAATGGCGCCAAGAAGGTGAAGAAGGATTGGAAAAAATAGCCAATATTAAAGAACTATTAGTGGTGGCTAGTAAATACAAAAACCCGGGGGAAGAAGAAATGATAAAACTCTTAGATGAAGTAGCTTTGGCTTCTGACCAAGATGAAATATCAGCTGGCGGAGTTCGTTTGATGACTGTCCATGCTTCTAAGGGATTAGAATTCCACTCAGTTTTTATCACTGGTTTAGAAGAAGGCCTTTTCCCCCACGAATATCCCGGGGAAGACGACCACGACCCAGAAGAAGAAAGGCGGCTTTTTTATGTTGCCATCACTCGCGCCCGAGAAAATCTTTTCTTAAGTTATGCTCAAAGCCGTTCAATTTTTGGCCGACAAAATATCAATCAAATGTCTATTTTCTTAGAAGAAATTTTAGATGATTTAAAAATTGACGAAGAGCTTGACCAAGAAGAGCCGGTTAAGGAATACTTAACTTATGACTAAATTAAAACCTAAAAAATCTCTCGGACAACATTTTTTAACCAGCAAAACAATAGCTCAGAAAATAATCCAAACCGGAAAAATAACTCCTCAAGATAAAATTTTAGAAATTGGTCCGGGAAGTGGATTTTTAACCTCCGAATTATTAAAAACCAAAGCTTTTATTTTGGCAATTGAAAAAGACAACCGAGCTATTGCTCTTTTAAAAGAAAAATTTTCTGAAGAAATTAATAATGGGCAGTTGGTTATAAAAGAAGAAGATATTTTGGATTTTCAACCGGAAAAAATAAGGGAATTCAAAAATGGTTATAAACTAATCGCCAATATCCCATATTATCTAACCGGCAAAATTATTCGCCAATTTTTAAACTCTCAAGGACCGGATTTGGCGGTACTATTAATCCAAAAAGAAGTCGCTGACAGAATTACAGCCAAAAACAAAGAAAGTATTCTATCATTGGCAATAAAAATCTATGGCCAAGCTAAAAAGATAACCACCGTTAAAGCCGGCAATTTCTCTCCTCAACCCAAAGTAGATTCAGCTATATTATTGATAGAAAAAAGAGATAAAGCGCTAAAAATAGACGAGGAAAAACTTCTTAAAATCATTAAGCAAGGCTTTGAACATAAAAGGAAAAAATTAAGCGCTAATTTGCAAATCAACCCTGAAATACTGAAAAAGATTGGTTTAAACGAAAATATCCGCGCCGAAGATTTGAAACTAGGGGATTGGATTCAATTATCTAAAATTATCTAAACTCGACATGCCAGTGGCGAATATATCCAGCTCTTTGCTCATCTAAAAATCTTCCAGGAAAGTTGGGGTTATTAGAACGATATTCTCGACCTATTCTTCCTTGACCTAAGTCGGTAAAATCTCCATCATCTTTATTGGCTTCATTCTCTATATAATCCGTCAAACAAGCACTACCTGAATCTCTATGTCTGAAATCAACAATACCTCGACATTCAGCATGGGTAGAATGTCCACATTCTGTACCCCCCGTTATGACCATATCGCCAGTACAACCACTTATTTCTGCTAAGGCACATATTTGTCGCACTGTCCTGCGAGGCAAACAACGAAGATTGGTACAATTACAAACAGATGGCAATGCACATTGTCCATCTACTCGACAAGGGCCCTTATTAAAACTAATACCACAAGCTCTTAATGCTGCCCTAGTCTCATCTTCTCCTTCAGCATCACAACGACAAGGACAGTCTTTTTCCGGATCAGGATCCCAAGGGTCAGGGTCCCCAATAGGGTCATCCCAAGAAAAATCTAATTCTCCCTCACTGGTCCCCACTATATCTATCCTCGGTCCGGGAATATAAACAATACCTATTTTACAAACATCATATCTTTCCCAAGTACCTAAAATATGAGCCCCTACTGTTATACTATAAAATTCATATAGATCACTGGAGCCGGGACGAAAAATTACCGGATTAGGCAAATGTTCGCCCGCAGGAATTAGGCAAAGTAAAACTGCCCCATTATCACAAAACACCCTTTTAATTATCTGCCCACCCAAAGGCATATTGAGGGCCGCCTCAACTTCTAAAAAACTACCAGAAAATTGATTATATGGTGATAGAAACAAAAAGAATAAAACAATAGAAATAATAAATAGTTTTCCTGTAAAAATTAATCTGTTCTTTAACATAATTTTATCCACTTTAAGATTATTTCCAATTAGCCAGATGATTAAATCTATAATATAATAACAAATATATTATGATAAAGAAAGCAGTCATTTACACTTTGGTCACTTTATTTATTGTAAGCACTATTTTTTGGAAAATAGGTGGCTATGTGGAGAAAAATAGTAAAGATACTCAAATAATTACCATTAGAGAACCAAGCAAAGCTGAAATCTTTGCTGAAAGTAAAAGAGGTATTTTAAAAATATCAAATAATAACTTATTTTTTGATTTAGAAGAAGAACAAGAGATTGTAATGGCTGATAAGAAAAAATCAATTGCTGAATATGCTCAAGAAATATCGTTGGCCCTAAAAATTATGGAAAAAGAAAGGTCTAATGAATTGGATACTTTTGTTAAAATAATTAATAATCAAGGAAAAAATTCAAAAAAAGAAATACTGGCTTTAGAAGATAGTCTCTTAATATTTGATAACTTAATTGAATCCTTGAAAGAAATTAACCCACCGGAAGATGCTTTAGATATTCATCGTGAAATTATCTTTTATGCCGAAAAAGTGGCTGATAATCTTTATTATATGGGGCGAGTAATTATTTATCCACAACAAGCCCTGGATTCAGCTTGGCGATATCCTAGAGATTTAGAATATTTCTATGCCAGTTTAATTGCTTTAAATAACTATTTTGAAGAGAAAAACTTTATTTTTGCCGAAAAAGATATAATAAAAATTAATGCTAAATTATGATTTCTGCTGATAAAAACACAAGAGATAAAATCTGGATAATAATTTTTTTAGTTATTTGTTTTACTATTGTTGGCTGGAAGATAACAAGTGTTGTGTCTCCTATAAAAAGTTTTATTATCGTTCAAGCAATTGATCCCGCCGATATTGGTAGTGATGAACACCTTGAAGGGTTAGGATTTGATAGTGGTGCATACACACCATCTGAACAGGGTCAATCAGAAGAAGAGAAATTAAAGCAAACCAGAGAAGAAAGAGAAAGAGAAATTAAAGAAAAATGTGAAGAAGCAATGGAAGAATACGCTGGAGACGTTGACGATGGTGATTCTAGTGCTGGTAAATTCGTTCCTGTTAAAGAAACCGATGGTCCTTTAATGAAACTGACAAGACAGAACACCCTTACTTCACTTGAAAACAAAGGTCTTTTAATGGAAATATGTATTCATTCTCATCATCTAAGGGCAATACAAGAAGAGATAGAATGGTTAGAAATGGTTACTAAACCGGAAGCAGTTCGTCAAAATCTTGAAGCTTATGATAAATACAAAGAGGAGCTTTATGAGCTTATTAATGAACATAAAAAAGATTCTAGTGACCCTGACTCAAATGAAACAGAAACATTATTCGTTGATGATTATGAGGAATATATGAATGAGGGCGTAAGGGTCGCTATTGCTAAGATTATGAATGCTTTAGAAAAATCTGGTTCCGAATATTATGATGAAGTTAAAAATTATTTTCAAGAAACATTGACCGAGGATTATTATAGCTCTCTAGCAGATATTTTTAAATGCGATAATAGTAAATATGATAGTGGTGATAT
>DSBD01000032.1 GCA_011049365.1 Candidatus Vogelbacteria bacterium | reverse complement strand
CCTAATTTCTAAAGTTTCTTTTTCAAACCTTCTTCCATTACAGACATCACAATTCACATAAATAGTTGGTAGAAAATGCATTTCTACTGCTATTTGTCCATTACCCTGACAAGCTTCACAACGACCGCCTCGGACATTAAAAGAAAATCGTCCGGGACCATAGCCACGAATACGAGCTAATTCAGTGGTAGTAAATAAATCTCTAATAAAAGTGAAAGCACCAGTATAGGTAGCCGGGTTGGATCGTGGAGTTCTGCCAATCGGTGACTGATCAATCATTATGGCTCGTTGAATATATTCTAAACCTAAAATTTTTCGGCAATTAAAAATTTCATTACTCCGCCAGCGACGATCAAAACGAGCTTTTAAATTTTTGTGCAATATTTCATAAAGAAAAGTTGACTTACCAGAACCAGATACTCCAGTTATACAGATAAACTTTCCTAAAGGTAAATCTACATTTAAATTTTTTATATTAAAAATATTACCGTCTCTAATTTTCATCGTCCCCTTATCATTAGTTCTTCTTTTTTCAGGATAAGGAACTTCTTTTTTACCTAATAAATAATCAACTGTTAAGGATTCAGATTTTTTTTGACCATCTTTTAACACCTTTTCTAAATTCCCAGACACAACTATTTTTCCACCATGTCGACCGGCTCCCGGACCAATATCCACCAAATAATCAGAAGAAAGAATGGTCTCTTCATCATGTTCAACAACAATAATAGTATTACCCAAATCCCTTAAATTAATCAGGGTTTTAATTAATTTTTCATTATCTTTTTGATGAAGACCAATGGTTGGCTCATCCAAAACATAGAGAGTCCCGACCAATCTGGAGCCAAGTTGTCCAGCTAATCTTATCCTCTGGGCTTCTCCACCCGATAAAGTATTAGCTCGACGATTTAAAGTGATATAATTAAGTCCAACATCAAGAAGAAAATTTAATCTTGACTTAATTTCTTTCAGGACTGCTTCAGCAATAATATTATCCTTTTTACTTAATTTAAGCTTACTTAAGAAGTCAACAGCTTCTTCAACTGTCATATTTGTTAATTGTAGTATATTTTTACCGGTTTTTTTATCTCCTCCCAAGAAAATATTTAAAGCCTCCGGTCTTAATCTGGCTCCTTGGCAAATTGGACAAACTTCTTCACCAAAAAGATGTTTGGTTCCTAAACCATGACAATCAGGACAAGCTCCATAGGGAGAATTAAAAGAAAAAAGTCGGGGTTCTATTTCTGGATAAGAAAATCCATCATAAGGACAAGAGAATTTAGCTGATAGAATAAAGTTTTCATTTCCTACTTCAAAACCAACTATTCCCTCGGACTCTCTTAAAGCTCTTTCAACCGCCTCACTTAAACGACTTAAAGTCCCTTCATAAATAGCTTCTTTAACAGTATTATTAAGTTTCTTTTTTTTCTTTTTATCTTGACGAATAAAATCGGTTAGAGGTATTTCATCAATTAAAACCGAAATATCATGCTTTTTATGTCTTTTCATTATTATTCTTTCCCTTAATTTATACCTCCGTCCATCAAGGATTATTTCCTCATAACCTTTATCTAAAAGATCATATAAAAGTTGATAGTATTCACCCTTACGTCCTGTTATAAGAGGGGCATAAATTGTCAAAGATCTTTCTTTAACTCCTTTCTTTTCTAGTAAATCCTCTATTTTATCTAAAGCAGTTAAAATTATTTCTTCTGGAGACATCTTCTCTATTGCCCGAGAACAAACTAAACAATATGGCCGACCAATACGAGCATAAAGTATTCTTAAATAATCATAGGTCTCAGTAATGGTCGCAACAGTAGAACGGGGATTTTGTGAACGTGATTTCTGGTCTATAGAGATAGCTGGTGAAAGACCGCCAATATCATCTATTTCCGGTTTGGGCATTTTGCGTAAAAATTGACGAGCATAAGAAGATAAAGATTCCACATAACGCCTTTGTCCTTCAGCAAAAATAGTATCAAAAGCTAAGGATGATTTTCCGGAACCGGAAAGACCAGTAAAAACCACCATCTTATTACGCGGAATTTGCAAATCAATATTTTTTAGATTATGAGTTTTGGCTCCCTTAAGCCATAAATATTCTTCCATAAGTGTTGAATTATAACACTTTTGTTACTTAGCATCAATTTCTACTAAAACCTTTATCTCATCACGCAGAATAGCCGCTGTTTCAAAATCTAAAATTTTTACTGCTTCATTCATTTCTTTTTCTTTTGCCTTTATTAATCTCTTTAATTCTCCTTTATTCATCTTGAATATATTTTCCAAATATAATTCATCTTTGATTATCTTCCTCCTCTTATCCATCATATTCTCGGTAATATCTTTTATATTCTTAATAATACTTCGAGGAGTAATATTATTTTTCTTATTATAAGCCAATTGCTTTTTTCTTCGTCTTTCATTTTCGCCAATAGCTCTCTCCATAGAGGGCGACATTCTATCAGCATAAAGAATAACTCGGCCGGCTAAATTACGAGCCGCTCGACCAATGGTTTGAATAAGAGCCACCTCTGAACGCAAAAAACCTTCACTATCGGCATCCAGAATGCCAATTAAAGATACTTCCGGCAAATCTAAACCTTCTCGCAAGAGATTAACCCCCACTAATAAATCAAAACCACCATTTTTGCTTCCTTGTCTAAATTGAGAAAGTATTTTTACCCTTTCTAATGTTTTAATCTCACTATGTAAATATTCAGCTTTAAGACCTTCTTTTTTCAAAAAATCGCTTAAATCTTCAGCCATTTTCTTAGTTAAGACAGTTGCCATCACTCGCCCGCCCTTTTCTATTTCTTTACTGGCTTCGGTAATAAAATTTTTTATTTGACCTTCATAATTACTTTTTGCAGTCCGTGGGCGAACAATTATCGATGGATCAATTAAGCCGGTTGGTCTAATTATTTGTTCAATTGGTTTATTATCTTTATCTAACTCATATTTACCGGGTGTAGCTGTAGTAAAAATTATTGGTCCAACTCTTTTTTCAAATTCTTTTAAATTTAAAGGCCGATTATCTAAAGCACTCGGTAAGCGAAAACCATAATCAATCAAATTTTTCTTTCTAGCTCTATCTCCGGCATACATACCGGCTATCTGCGGAACAGTCACATGCGATTCATCAATAATAGTCAAAAAATCAGGTTGCCCATTTTTATCTCGAGGGAAATAAGATAAAAGAGTGTCCGGAGCTTGACCTATCCTCCGACCGGATAAATGGCGGGAATAGTTTTCTATCCCCTGACAATAGCCAACTTCTTCCAACATGACCAAATCATAATTAGTCCGACGTCTCAATCTTTCAGCCTCTAAAACCTTACCCTTAGATACTAATTTATCAACTTGTTCATCTAGTTCTTCTCTTATCTTTTTTAAAGCTTTATTTCTCATATCAACTGAAGTAATAAAATGTTTAGCCGGAAAAAGAATATAATTTGACAAGGAAGCAATCAAAACTCTTGAAACTTCATCTTCTTTAGTTATTTCATCTATTAAATTATCAGAACTTATTCTCAAACGGATTATTTCCTTAACTGAAGGAGGCATAATTTCTAAAATATTACCTAAAAAACGAAATGTGCCCGGTTTTAAGACGGCCGTCGTTCTTGTGAATTGTAAATTGACCAATTTCTTTAAAAATTCCGTTCGGTTAAATTTTTGACCAACTTCAAAATGAATATAACCTTCGGCATAATCTGTTGGAGAACCTAAACCATAAATACAAGAAACACTGGCTACGACTATGACATCTTTTCTAGAAAGAAGTGCTTGGGTGGCCTGATGACGAAGTCTATCTATCTCTTCATTAATAGCAGCATCTTTTTCAATATAGGTATCGGTAGTTGGGATGTAGGCTTCCGGCTGATAATAGTCATAATAGGAGACAAAATAACAAACGGCATTATCAGGAAAAAAATCACGATATTCTTGAGCCAGTTGAGCCGCCAAAGTTTTATTATGAGCAATAACCAGTGTCGGTTTATTAACTTTGGCTATTACATTAGCCATAGTAAAAGTCTTACCGGAACCGGTTACTCCCAAGAGGATTTGATAATTCTTCTTTTCCTTTAACCCTTTTTCTAAAGCCTTAATAGCCATTGGTTGATCTCCGGCCGGCTTAAAAGAAGCTTTTAAATTAAATTTATTCTTTTCCACTTTTAAATCCTAGCACAAGAATAAGAAAAATAGTATAATCTAAACAATATTTAGAAAGATAATAATTTTATGAAGCAAAACAAAAAAAATGAATACGGCTTTACTCTTATAGAACTTTTGATGGTTATAGCTATTATAATGATTTTAGTCAGTATTACTTGGGTGGCAGTTGGTCAAATGCGTGGTCGGGGCCGAGATGCTCGCCGAGCTCGTGACATCAATCAATTACATAAAGCTCTGGAAATGTATCACTCCGGCGAACAAGAATATCCTTTAAATGATGAAGGTTTGATATCAAGTTGTGATAATAATTGGCAGAGATTACTTACCATTCTCAAAGAATCACCGGAAGTGGTTGACCCGATTAATAGTACCTCTTATTGCTATTATTATACCGCCGATAAAGATAACTCAGCCCAATGTAATGGAAGAGATGTCGGAAGTGAAATCGGTTTTATAATCGGCTTTAAAGCCGAGAGTAGAGCACCTGATACTTTTGGCCAATTAACCGGTATTACTGAATGTGATAATGGTAATTGCTACTGTTTGGCTGATAAATTATAAAACTCTTCCTTAGCTCCTCGGTTCAGAAATGAAAATATAAAAAACATTTTCATTTCGCTCACTCTACGTCGCTAATAAAACCCTTCCTTAGCTCCTCGGCTCAAAAATACAAAAACTTTGTTTTTGTATTTTGTTCGCTCTACGTCGCTAATAAAAAAAATCAATACTCCCCCCTCAAATATTTTTCTTTAAATCCAAAAAACTTTTCTGCCAATATAGCTTGCCTGATATCGGCCGTGAATTTAGTGATGAAATAAAGATTATGAATTGAGCAAAGAGTAGCACCAAGCATTTCTTTATTTTTCAATAAATGAGCTAAATAACTTTTAGTATAATTTTGACAAACATGACAAGAACAATTTTCATCCAAGGGAGAAAAATCGTTTCGATATTGAGAATTATTTAAATTTAATTTAGTATTATTTCTCAAATAGATAGAACCATTACGAGCTCTTCTGGTCGGCGCCACACAATCAAAAGTATCAGCACCATTTTCTATACCAGCTAAAATATCTTCCGGTTCACCAATTCCTAAAAGATGACGAGGTTTATTTTCCGGCAAAATACTATTAGTCCAACCAACCGCCGTTCCCATATCCTCCTTATCAAAAGAACCACCAATACCAAAGCCACCGAAAGGTAACTCAGCTAAAAAGCGAGCTGATTTTTCTCTTAAATCTTGATAACGCCCTCCTTGAACAATCCCAAAGAGTAATTGTTGGCTATTCAATTCTTTATGTTTTTCTAAAGATCTTTTCGCCCAACGATGTGTCCTCTCTAAAGCTTCTTCTTGATATTCTCTGGTAGCACTTGGTGCTACACATTCATCAAAAGCAAAAATAATATCAGCTCCTAATTTATATTGGATATCAATAGAAATTTCTGAATTTAATCTTAAAATGTCTCCATTTATTGGCGAACGAAAAGAAACCCCATCTTCATCTATCTTGGCTTTAAAAACGTTTTTTTGCTCTTTTTTTTCACTACTACTAGAAGCAAATTTACTCAAACCTTTAGCGCCAAAAGCTACTCCTAAAGAAAAAACTTGAAAACCACCCGAGTCGGTAAATAGAGGTCCCGACCAATTCATATATTTATGTAGTCCACCGGCCTGAAATATCGTTTCCTCACTAGGTGATAAATGAAGATGATAAGTATTAGCCAAAAGAGCTTCCGCTTTTATATAATCTCTCACCTGTTCAACTGTTACTCCTTTTAAGGCGCCCTTAGTGGCTACCGGCGTAAAGGCCGGGGTTTTTACAACACCATGAAGAGTTTTAATTTCCCCCGCCCGACCTAGGGAATTAGGAATTTTTTTATCTATTTTAAAAATTTCTGACATTAATAGACCGGATTACAGGCTTCACAGATACCAAATTCTTCCAACTTATCCAAATACCTAATCACCGTATTAACAAATTCTGAATGACTCCAAGTTAAAGGAGCGGTGGAAAGGTGTTGGCCATCTTTTGAATCAATTTGTTCCGGTAATACACCCGAAGGAAGAGCATGTCTAACCACCCATTCTAAAATTTCTTTAACTTTTTCTAAATCTTCTTCATTTTTAGCAATAGTTATATAATACTGAGCCACCCACAAAGTGGTGATAACCCAAGGATTACTAGGATGATTGTGGCTCTGGCGATAATAATTGTCTCCTTCATAACGACAATAGCCACCAATAGCTGTTTTATTAACCACTCTTTCTTCCATTTGGTGAAAAAGATGTGCTAGACGACGATCATCGGGAGAGAGGAAACCAAAATTAAAAAGACCATAAAAAGTAGACATATCAGCCGTCCTATCTTCAATTTTTCCTTCCCGATTAAAATTAACTGACTTGAGAAAAAAACCACTTTGAGGATCATAGAGATGTTTATAGGTAGCTTCTCTAATTTGTTCGGCGATTTCCAAATAAACGGCATGGCTTTTAACTTTACCGAGAATTTCCGCAAATTTAGATGCAGCTATTAAGGCTCCGTAAACACTGGCAACAGTATAAGTGTGAATACCAAATTTTTCTTCCCATAAATCATAACTTGGCTTAGGTAGACCAGTTACTTCGTCACGATAGGTAACCATAAAATTAGCCGCTTTTTTAATTAGGGAATTATAGATTCTTTCTATAAATTCCAAATCTTTAGAGACACAATAATAATTCCAAAGAGCAAAGATAACCGTTGCCGTCTCATCTTCTTGTATTGGCAACTGAACCTTGCCCTCATAAAGCCAAGGATGCCAAGAACTACCCAGTGATTTATCAGGACTATATTTATGCATAAAATAACCTTCGTCAGATATAACTTCATTACAAAATTCAAAAAATCTTTTAGCTACTGTTAAATCCCCGGCGCGGTTTAAAGCATTAGCGGCATGAGCGGCATCTCTTGGCCACATATAGGCATAAGTATCTTTGCCTTGCTGAAGCATAGCCGAATCAGTTGAAGCAATGATAGCACCATCCATATCAACATGAGCTCTAATATAAAAGAGTGATTTTTGAAATAAATCTACTACTCGCTGAGAAAGACCATGAAAATTAAAATTTTGACGTTTAACCCAAGCCCGCCAAAAATCTTGAGTTGTTTTTAAAAGATAAGCCGGACCCTTACCAACTACATACTCATCTAAACTCATAACTTCTTTTATAGAATAGCCAACAGCCAACCAATAATTAATATATTTTTCTTCTCCGGGGGCAAACTCATCTTCCAAGCCAATAACTGAATCAACTTGACCATGTTCTATTGGATTTTTAGATAATATTCCATCAACTGCATCTAAATGACTTCCTTCTTTACCCTCAGAGCCATAAACACCAGTAGTAAAATCACAAAATTGTCTACCATCCATCATGGCATTAACTAAAAATGTTCTTTGATTGCGATAATGGATTATGACTTTTCGCCGTGGGTCATAATAAGCAGTGTGAGCAGCCGAAGATTCGGCAATTTTGAATTGCTGACTAAAAAAAATCTTTAATCTCCTTGGAGCTGAGCTATCATTTTTTAACCTAATCTGCCTGATAAAAATATTTTTTTCATTATAAACTGCATCACTAATTTTTAACTTTATATTATGTTCCTTGTTTTCTGCAGATATCCGCCCAGCAAAAGTATCCGGTTCGCAATCTATATTCATATCCCAATGGCTATCCCCTAACCATGATATTTGACCATCAGAAAAAATACCTAGACGATGAAAAGAATTCGGACCAATGTGATTTTCTAAACCGATATAAGGAAAGAAAAAATCCTTCGGCTGACCGAAGTCATCCAAATTTATTAAAATATTATCATTTCCTAATGTTAATTTTTTGGGCATGAATTACTTTTTTCTTTTTATTTTACCAATTTTTTTGCTTTTAACCAAATTACTTCTACTTGTTTTTTTGGTTGAATCAATTTTGCTTTTCTTTTTAATTAAAGTTTTTTCTTTATCCTTTAATAACTGATTAGCTTTTAATTCTAAATCGGTCAAAGCATTCATAAAGGTAATGAAAGCGTCATAAGGTGAATTATAAGGATTAAAATATTTATGAACATCTCCATCAGCAAACCATTTAACACACATATAATAAAAATGGTCAGAAGTCTGCAGGCGACGCCAATCTTCTAATAATTTTTTGGAATTAATATTTTGAATCAAAGATTCCAAAGCATAAACTCTTTCTAAAGCAGCTGACTGCATTTCATTTGAACACCAAGCTGATAAATCTCTTTCCACATCAGCCCAAGAAACCCAGCGAGGAAAAGAAATTTCTTCCCGGGTCGGTATTTTTTTAATAACTTCCGAGGGAGTCAAAAAAGAATTATCAGTTCTTTTATAGACCTCAGCCGGTAAAGAGCGCATAAAATCAAAAATACCGCTGTCAGCCCACTGATGTTCACCGAAGGTCTCATAGTCCATAAACAGATTGACAATATCTCCGGAACCATTAACTGCTGTTAACCAATCAGCATATTTTTCAGCCGTTAGAGGAAATTCACTCCATTCTCGCGAAGAGAAACGAAAAGCGATATCATCAGATAGACGATAATTTTTAAGTAAAAGCTTTAAATCTTCTCCGGCCGTTTGATAAACAAAATTAGGGCTTCGCCAAGACAAAATATCTTCGGCCCCTTCAGCTAAAACTCCCTCAAAGCCCATCTCTTTAATTAAAGGAGCCAGAGAATCATTATAAATTAACTCAGTATTTCTAAAAATTTTTGGTTGAATTCCAAAAATCTCTTTTATCTTTTTTTTATGTTTTTCTACTTGTGATATAAATTCTACTGAAGAATAAAGACAAGCTAGAGAATGATAATAAGTTTCAGCCAATACTTCTACCCGTCCCGTATCTACCATTTTTTTGAATAAATCTAAAACATCCGGAGCGTCTTTTTCTAATTGCTCTAAAGTTATACCAGAAAAAGAAAAACTTATTTTAAAATCAGGATATTTTTTTAATAATTCTAACAATAAATTATTCATCGGCCGATAACATTTATCAGCCACTTTTTTCAGAATAAACTTATTATCTAAATCAGTTCCCGAATCATCATTAAAATATTCACCCTTTTGGCCAATATCAAAAATCCTGAATTTTTTTAAACGATAAGGTTGATGAACTTGAAAATAAAAACAAATAGCT